>CAZAMS010000264.1:0-4500 GCA_964486305.1 uncultured Aestuariivirga sp. | reverse complement strand
TCAGCGCAAAAGAATGCAGGAACTTCTTTCGCAAAGCGGGCTACGTTCGAACATGATCGGAATCCGCTCTAGTATTGCTGAACCTCATTGACGCCGCATGGGACCACAAGCGTGCACCCACCGATCCCCGCAAGATTTGCTAACCCGGCTAGGTTCTATTGACATTCACTTGATCCAGAGCATGACGGAGACCAGCGACACGAACGCCATGTAGTTTCTGGCGCGCTTGGCATATCGCGTTGCCACCGCGCGATAATGCTTGATCTTGTTGAAGAAACGCTCGACGAGGTTTCTTTCGCAATAGAGCGCGAAGTCACAGAGCCGTTGAACAAGCCGGTTGGATTTGGGAGGGATCACCGCAACTGCGCCGCTTGGCCCGCGATCAATTCAACGATGGCATCGCTGTCGTATCCCTGGTCGGCCAGCACATTGCCTGTGGCCATGTCTTTCAGCAACGCTTCGGCCTGGGTGCAGTCGGCGGCATGGCCGGGCGTCAGAATGAGGCGCAGCGGATTGCCCAGCGCATCGCACAGGGCATGGATTTTGGTCGTCAGTCCGCCGCGCGAGCGGCCAATGGCCTCCGTCTCTTGATCCCCCCTTTTGCCCCGGCGCTGTGCTGGTGCGCCCTGGTCCTCGGACTTGATCCGAGGATGGTGGCATCCATCATGACAAATTCAAAGTCCGGGTCATCACTCAAGGCTTTGAAAAGACTCTTCCAAACGCCTTTCCCGGACCAGCGATTGTAGCGCTGGAACACGCTGCTCCACTTGCCAAAGCTTGCCGGAAGTTCACGCCAGTGGCTGCCGGTGCGCGCGACCCAAAGCACCGCGTCGATGAATTTGCGGTTGTCTTTCGCCGTCCTGTCGGCATCGCCTTTCTTGCCAGGAAGCAGGTCTTTGATCCGCTGCCATTGATCATTCCGCAATTCCCGTCTGGCCATAAATACTGGCCTCCGCGTCCAGCAGGCAGCTTGAATCAGAAAAAACCGATTCGGGGAATCCCAAATGTCAACAGAACCTAGATCTCGCCGCGCTTCCACTGCTCTTTCGTCAGCGACCGAAATTCTTCAAAGCGGTCCTCAGCGATGGCTGCACGGATGCCCTGCATGAGTTCCTGATAGTAAGCAACATTGGCCCAGGACAGGAGCATCATTCCCAGCAATTCGCCGGAGCGCATGAGGTGATGGATATAGGCCCGTGAGTATTTGGACAAAGCCGGGCACGCACTTTCGGCATCAAGCGGGCGCGGATCATCCGCATGCTTGGCATTGCGCATATTGATTTTTCCAAAGCGTGTGAACGCCTGCCCATGCCGCCCCGAACGCGTGGGCAGCACGCAGTCAAACATGTCAATGCCGCGCGCCACCGACTCCAGCAAATCTTCCGGCGTGCCAACCCCCATGAGATAGCGCGGCTTGTCCTGTGGCAATTCCGGTGTTGTTGATTCAATGGTCTGGAGCATCAGCTTCTGGCCCTCGCCCACCGCCAAGCCGCCAATTGCGTAGCCCTCAAATCCAATATCCCTAAGTCCCGTGGCACTCGTCTTTCGCAGCTTCTCGTTCACCCCACCCTGCACAATGCCGAAATTCCCGCGTCCCGGCTGCTTGCCAAAGGCCTTGCGAGACCGTGCCGCCCAGCGCAATGAAAGCTGCATTGCCTTCTCCGCTTCTTTCTCCGTGTGCGGATATTCCAGGCACTGGTCGAGCTGCATCTGAATGTCAGAGCCAAGCAGGCGCTGAATATCCATGGCCCGCTCGGGCGTAAGCTCGTGCTTTCGTCCATCAATATGCGATTGGAAGGTTGCCCCCTGCTCTGTGATCTTTCGAATCTTGGACAGCGACATGACCTGAAATCCGCCGCTGTCGGTCAGGATCGGCCCATCCCACCCGATGAACTTGTGCAGTCCGCCGAGCTTTGCCACTTCTTCCGCCCCGGGCCGCAGCATCAGGTGATAGGTGTTGCCCAGAATGATATCGGTCCCCGTCTCCCTTACCTGATCAAGATAGAGCCCCTTCACCGTGCCAACCGTGCCCACCGGCATGAAGGCCGGCGTACGAATATCGCCATGCAACGTGTGGACTGTACCCAGCCGCGCCGCGCCACCAGTCTTATGAAGTGAAAAGGAAAACTCTGTCATGCGGCTTCCGGGAATAGCAGGCAGCAGTCACCATAGGAATAGAAACGATAGTTGTTATGAATGGCATGGGCATAGGCTGCCTTCATCCGCACCATGCCTGCAAAGGCCGAGACCAGCATGAACAGCGTCGAGCGCGGCAAATGAAAATTGCTGATCAGCACGTCTACCGCGGAAAACCTGTAGCCCGGCGTAATGAAAATATCCGTGGTTCCGCTGAAAGGCTCCAGTTTCGAACTCTCGAGAAGACGCAAGGATGTGGTCCCAACCGCCACAATGCGCCCGCCCCTTTGTCGTACGGCGTTCAGGCGGGCCACGGTTTCAGCCGAAACGTCACCCCACTCCGCATGCATCTTGTGGTCGCGAGTATCCTCAACCTTCACTGGCAAAAAGGTCCCTGCTCCCACATGCAAGGTCACAAATTCCGCCGTAATTCCAGCAGCTTCGAACCTTTTCATAAGGTCAGGCGTGAAGTGCAGCCCAGCCGTGGGTGCCGCCACCGCGCCTGCGTACTTCGCAAACATGGTTTGGTAGTCCGTGGCATCCTGCGCGTCGGTCGCCCGCTTGCCCTCAATGTAGGGCGGCAGGGGCATCTGGCCCACAGCATCTATTGCCTCGTCCAGCACAGGCCCGCTGAAGTCAAACGCCAAGGTAATTTCACCCGCCTCTCCCTTGGCTTCCACCGTTGCGTCAAGATCACCCAATAGGCAAACCTTGCCCTCTGCCCCAAAGCGCAACCGGTCACCCATCTGCAGTTTCTTGCCGGGCTTGGCAAAGGCCTTCCACCGCGAGTCATCAATCCGCAAGTGCAGCAGCGCGTCGATCTTGGGCGTTGCTTCACCCCGTCCAACGCGAACCCCCGTCAGGGCCGCCGGAATGACCTTCGTATTATTGAACACCAGCACATCGCCAGCCCGAAGCTGAGAAGGCAAATCACCAACAGTGAAATCAGCAAATCCATCCCCCACCACCAGCAATTTGGCAGCCTCCCGCGGAACCGCCGGGCGAAGCGCAATGCGCTCCGGTGGCAATTCAAAATCAAAGTCGGAGGTCAGCACGGCTCTAACGTGGCGCTACTTCGCGTCTGCTGCAACCTGCATCTTGATGATCTTGTCGGGATTGCTCACAGGCTCGCCGCGCTTCAGGCCATCAACATGCTCCATGCCGGAAGTCACCCGTCCCCAAACCGTGTACTGGTTATCAAGGAAGGTCGCATCGCCAAAGCAGATGAAAAACTGGCTGTTGGCGGAATTCGGATTGCCGGAACGCGCCATGGAGCAAGTCCCGCGCACATGCGACTCCTTGGAAAATTCCGCCTTGAGGTCGGGCTTCTTCGAGCCGCCCATGCCGGTGCCCGTGGGGTCGCCGCCCTGCGCCATGAAACCTTCGATCACACGGTGGAACACCACACCATCATAGAAGCCTTCCCGCGCCAATTCCTTGATGCGCGCCACATGGCCCGGTGCAAGCTTCGGCAGGAGCTCAATGACAACCCGGCCTTTGGCCAGGTCCAGGTGAAGTCTATTTTCGAGATCAGCCATTATTGCACCGTAATCTTTACCATCTTGTCTGGAGTTTCTGGCGGCTCGCCGCGCTCGAGGCGGTCAACGCAGAACATGCCTTCATCATCAACCTTGCCCAACACCGTGTAGTTGCCATCGAGAAAGCCGCCATCAGCAAACATGATGAAGAACTGACTGTTGGCCGAATCTGGATCACTGGAGCGCGCCATGCCAACGGTGCCGCGGCCAAAATGCTCTTTGGTAAACTCGGCCTTGATATCAGGTTCTTCCGACCCTCCGGTGCCAGTGCCCGTGGGATCGCCCGTCTGGGCCATGAAGCCGTCAATCACCCGGTGAAAAACGATGCCATTATAAAACCCGGCCGCTGCCAATTTAGAAACCTGCGCCACGTGCAATGGCGCCAGGTCCGGCCGCAGCGCAATTGTGAAGCTGCACTTGTCATTGGTTTCAACAGTGATTTTTTCTGCGGCGATGGCAGGTGCTGCCATCATCAGGGCCACCATGGCGCACATGCCAAGTCTCTTCATTCTCTATTCTCCGGTTTCAGGGTTAATGGGAATCGAACGCTGGATAGTGCCAGATATCGCCTGAATTGAGGCCGCGCAAGGGCTCAATTCTTAGCGCGCTTCCCGGCTAGGTGGAATCACCTTGCCGAAAAGGAAACGCGCCAAATTGATATTTCGGAGCAAATCATTTTCGGCGAAGTCATGCAACTTCGCCGGGATTTGCTCTAACCGCAGGCATTATATATGGGCATGAGGTTTCGGCAAGCCTTGCGGGTTACGGCTAGCGCGTGATCAGGTTAAGTGGGCACCGGTTAACCGTCCGATCACGCTGCCCACAA
>CAZAMS010000263.1:0-16366 GCA_964486305.1 uncultured Aestuariivirga sp. | reverse complement strand
AGCCGGCGGCAGCTACACCACAGAAATTCCCGCCCAATGCGGACCCTTCCTCTTCGACAGGTGGGAGCAGAACCAGAAGGTGACGCTGGTTGCCAATCCCGATTGGCCCGGCCCTAAATCTGAATTCTCAAAGATCGAGATCTATATCGTCGTCGATGACCAGGCGGCCCAACTCGCCTATGAAGCCGATGCCTTTGATTTCACCAGGCTCGCGGTAGGTGCGGCAAAACAGGTAAAAGCGGCAATGCCCAAAGGCGCCAAGCTTATTGAAGCCCAATCCACCCGCTATGCCTGGCTCACCATCAATATGAACAGTCCCTTGTTGACTGACATCCGCGTGCGCCAGGCCATTCAATATGCCTATGATGGTGATGCAGTTCTGCAAGGTGCCTATGATGGCCTGACAGGCCGTGCCGCCGGCGTCGTGCAGCCCGGCACGGCATTTGCCCGCGAGAAAAACAAGATCGCCACACGGGATGTGGAAAAGGCAAAAGCCTTTCTTGCCGAAGCGGGCGTGAGCAGCCTCAGCCTCAAACTCGTTGCCCTCACCGACTCCACCACCCAATCCATCGCCCAAATCATCCAGGCGAGCTTGGGAGAGGCCGGAATCACGGTTGAAATCCAGCCCACTGAGGAAGCAGCCTACTGGGCCCTCGGCGACAAAACCAAAGGTGATGCCTACAAAACGCTGGAGCTCGTACTCATGAATTTTGCCGGCGGCATCGATCCCACGGAAAATCTCGTCTGGTTCCGTCCCGATCAGATCGGGGTTTACAATTGGTCGTTCTTTGACAGCAAAGAATTCGAAGACCTTTATCAACAGGGCGTAGTCGAACAGGACGATGCCAAACGAAAGGCCATCTTCAACCGGATGGAAGATCTTATGGAAGATTCAGGCGGCTTCGTCTTCATCTGTTTTGAGCCCTATATTGCCATTCACGACGACAATCTGCAGCCCGTCATTCTGTCTGACGGCCACCCCAACCCCACCATGTTCAAGAAGGTATAGTCATGGGGCGGCGTTATCGTGTATAGCGCCGCCCACCCCACCATGCCCCAAATAAAAAAGAAACCCTCTGCCGCACCCAAGTTCTCCCGCCAGTCCGCCGAGGCACGCTGTGAAATGCTCATTGAAGCGGGCATCGCGTGTTTGGCGAAGGACGGGATTCTGGGTTTCACCATTGATCGCATCTGCGTTGAAGCCAAGGTTTCCCGCGGCCTCATCACTCACTATTTCAAATCCATCGATGGCTTGCTCGCCGCCGTCTATGCGACGATGTATGGCAAGATGCTGGCGGTGATCGAAAATCCCATCCCAGTGAGCGGTGCAAAGCCCGAGGATCGCATCGTAGCAATCATCGACGCGACGTTTTCCCGGGAATTTTTCAACCGGGAAAGCCTCAATATCTGGCTGGCGCTGTGGGGCGAGATTGCTAACAATCCAGCACTTCTGAAAGAGCACCGCAGGCAATATGCGCGTTATCGCCAGGGCATTGAACGCGCCCTGAGCGAAGTTGCGGCAGCGCGCGGCCTGAATATTGATGCAGGCTTTGTAGCCATGATGTTTGTCTCCCTGGTGGATGGCCTCGGGCTGGAATGGTGCATCGAACCAAAGCTGCTTTCGGCAAAGGACGCGCGCGAGGCCTGTTTCAAATTGCTTGAACCAATCCTGGGCCAATTGCGGTAGGGTCCGCACGTTGCGTGGTGAATTCATGACCAGAAAAACTTTCATCAGCATTGGTGAATGCATGGCGGAATTGCAGTTGGCCCGCGACGGCCTCTATAGCCTGGGATTTGGCGGCGACACCCTGAACACCGCCTGGTACGTCAAGGCTTTGACCTCTCCGGATGAAGTGGCCGTCGAATATCTTACATCGGTGGGCGGCGACCAGCTTTCGCAGGATTTGCTGGCATTTCTCAAGACCCACAAAATAGGAACACGCTTTGTCCGGGAAGTTTCCGGGCGCAATCTCGGGCTCTATCTCATTACGCTCCAAGGTTCCGAGCGCAACTTTACCTATTGGCGGAACGCCTCGGCAGCGAAGCTTCTGGCCGAAGATGAGGGTCGCCTGAGATCAGCGCTTTCGCAGGCCGGTGTCATTTATTTTTCCGGGGTTACCCTTGCCATTCTTGAGACAGACCACCGTCAGAATTTCCTGAATGTTTTGGCTGAAATGAAACAACGCGGTGTAATGATAGCTTTCGATTCAAACGTGCGGCGGAAACTTTGGCCTTCCGATCACGCGATGAAGGAGGCCATGATCGCGGGCTATAGGGCAGCCACATTGGCTCTGCCAACTTTTGACGATGATTGCACCTTGTTTGAGGATACCACCCCATCCCGCTGTGCCAAGCGGATTGCAGCCTATGGTGTCAATGAAATCATTGTGAAAGATGGTTCAAGGCCGTGCCTCGTATTGGTCAATGGTAGCATATCAACTGTCCCGCCTGAGCCGGTAGAGAAAATCGTGGACACGACAGGTGCCGGAGACAGTTTCAATGCAGGCTATCTCGCCGCACGCATGTCCGGCAAGGAACCTCTGCCCGCGGCAAGGCTGGCACACCGAGTTGCAGGCCGGGTTATCGGTAGCCGGGGCGCCCTCGCCGGCATGGCAACGTTTTCTGATCTCATCGTAAGTGGACCGTAACCGGGCCTAAGCCGGTTTCCAGGCGCGCAGATGGGTTGGGCAATGCTCGCCGGACTCCAGCACCGGCAGCATGTTCGTCCAGATATCAATGTTGTGGTCGACGAAATCGCGGCCCAGCTTCGAGGCGGCCTCCGCATAGAGCGGGCCCTTCATCAGTGCCAGTTCCTCGCGCGCCCTGTCGCGGTACCAGGCGTTGCGGCTGCGCGTTTCAACCTTTTCAAATCCGGCGGACCTCATGGCATCGGCATAGCGCAAGGGAGAAGCCATGCCGAAATCCAGGCCTTCAGATTCAATATAGGCCTTCATTTCCAGGCTGGGCTCATGGTCATGGCCGATGAGCCAGTCGGAAGCAACAAACCAGCCACCGGGTTTCAGGATGCGGAACACATCGCGCATCAGCGTGTGTTTATCGGGAATATGGACAATCGAGTCCTTGCTGAACACGATATCGAAAGTCTGCGGTGGAAACGGCAACGGTCCGGGCACCACCTTCAGGACACCAATCTGCCCCGTATGCCCCGCCTTGCCGGCTCGCTCGCGCGCATGGCCCAGCACCGTATCTTCAACGTCAATGCCTGTCACGTATCCAGCCCCATGGGTGCCAACCAGCAACACATCTATGCCGCCTGCGCCGCAGCCAATATCAAGTACGCTTTTGCCCTTGAGATCCATGCCCTCCAGCAGCCGTGCCACTTCTGCCGGCCCGCCCGGCGAAAGCCAGCCATCTCCCCAGACCCGCTCCAGCATGCCAATCATCTGGTCGTGATAGAGTTCGGCGGATGCGTTGACGTTCATGGCAAGGCTTCACTGCAATTGCGCCGTTGGCCCATGGGCAGCCGAAGCAATGGCATGGGCTTCGCTGAAGGTGAAAGCGCCGCCAAACAGCGCCCGGCTGGTGATCACCCCTGCAATGTTGGGCAGGTATGACAATGTTGAAATGTCATCCAGGGTTTTCACAACACCGCTGGCGATCACCGGCACTCTCGTTTTTGCGGCGAGTTCCGTCGTGTGTGCAATCGAGCTTTCGGGATGATCTTCGTCACGGTCAATGTCGGTGAAGATGATGGCCGCAAGGCCGATATTTTCGAACTGGTGGGCAAATTCAATAGGCGTGAAGGTCGTGGTCTCGGTCCAGCCTTCAATGGCCACATGGCCGCCGCGCGCATCAATGCTGACGACAACAGAATCCGGATAGGCCGTGGCCGCCGCCTTGACGAGATGCGGATATTTCACCGCCGCCGTGGCGATCACCACCCGGCCCGCCCCCGCCTCCATCCAGCTATGCACTTTTTCCATTGAGCGGATGGCCCCGCCCACCTGAACCGGGCAACTGGCTTTGCGGATAATATCCTTGATGATGGCGGTGTTCTCACCCTCATTGAAGACCGCATCAAGATCAACCACATGCAGCCATTCTGCCCCCTGTGCGGCGAGATCGCGCGCGACCTGGAGGGGATCAAGGTCATAAATCAGCGGACTGTCGATCCTGTTGCGGACCAGATTGACCAGGCGCCCTTTGCGCAATTCAAGATCAGGATAGATGATCATCTTTGACCCCTCCCAAGGCCCACAGATGTCTTCAGTTTGCGCCAAAAATACCGTCATGAACAGGGTCCAGGTTGCAGTTAGGCATCCTGACAGCCAGCAGGTCTCCGATGGCTCGCAAGAACCATTTGCACCAGCCGCGGTCAGCAACCCCTTTCATGATGTATTCTTCAATCAACTCATGGCGGCACCTTCTGGTGTTCGAGGTCCGGCGGTTGCCACTCGCCAGCAATACTACGGTAATGGCGGGCGACGACACTGGATATCTCTTTGCTGGTGAGAGTTGGTGTCTGTCCCCGCTCCTCCAACGCCCTGAATAAAGCGATGGCCGCATATAAATTACCGAACTCGCTCCAATGAACGTCGTTCCGAAATTTAATCTGTGAGTAGTCATATTTCGGGATCACGCTGCGGAAGAATGGAAGCAAATCCATCACTTCAAGCTGCCGATCAAATCGGGAGAGCATGAAATGGTGGTCGGTGCGGGGTATCATTGTCACGTAAAATTTCCCGCCATCGGCTTCTACGTCAGCTCTCCACTGGAGCAGAAGTCCATTCAAGAGTGCAAGGGGCATATCCACCAATTGATCGCCGGTCATATCGGTTTGCGCCGACGCTGCTGAACCATCATCACTTGAGACTAGTGGCTCATCCTGAGCGTTAAGCTTCGACAAGGCCTCGTCCATAGCCTCACGTGCGCCCTTCAGATAGTTATAGGAGTCAACCACAAGATAAGTGAGGTGTAGCCGTGTGACCCCACTCAGGAACCTTGGGAAATAGGGGAGCCCGGGCCGCAACTCCACACTGCCGTCTGACTTCATGCCGGCAATGCCGTCGGCCACAATGTCGCTCAGGTCATTGATGTAGAAGACAAAAATTACGTTGTGCAATTGCTTACGGATATCCGGAGCGAGTTCACGGTAGCGCAGATAGGACTGCGCCGGACCATAGCCATCGACGCCGAAATTCAACACTTCATGAACTCTCCTTTGGGAATTGAGAAGCTCTTTCAAAACCTCTGTGAAGGTATGTGGAGCTATCAAACGAATATTGGCGACGGCGGAATCGCCAAAAAACGCAACATTTCGGCTCTGCGCCAATTTGGCAGCGTTAATGTCATAGCTCAGGCGAATACCTAGGTTATTGCGAACCAGGGGAATTTCCCGTCCAGTGTCTGGGTGGCGAAAAAGTTTGTTGTGTTGACAGGAGGCGCCCAAATTTTTGTCGCGTCTACCACATTCGTCGCCGTAAACGCATCAAAATAGCGGTCCGGAAAAAACACTCTCAACACGATTTCAGCAATCACCAAGCTCACGATGAGTGAGGCCAATACGACAATGAGCTGGCTGGAAATGCGTAAAAGCAGTTTCAAGATTCACCTCTATTCTGACACTCATGTTAACAAAATACCAACAATTCAGTTAGGGCAAAGACGCACGCTGAAAATTTGGGGGGTGTTCAATTTCGCGTCGTCTGAGGCGTGGCGCATAGTGACGACCCCCGAGATATTGAATAAAGAGCGGCCCGCTTTGTAGCGTGCACTCCCCAGCAAATGTTTGCCTGGCTTCCTGCATGCAGAGTGGCAACTCGACAATTGGTGGGGCAGATGGCGGGACACAAGATTGGCGAGATGATGAATATTTATAAAATTCAATATCTTAAGCTAATAGAACGGCGGTGGATGCAGACTGCTGCGAACTTGCTTCTGCAAGTCTAATTCCCTGCTAGCAGCGGGTCTACTGGGAATATTCGCGGTTTGTGTTGGAATTGGCGAGCACTCTCATAAAATACTGTTCTGAAAACAGCGGCTTACAAGTCAAATCCCCTAGAGCATGATGCGCCAAAGTTGACAGACTTTGGCGATAACATCATGCTCCAGAATATTGATTTCGATCACGTTTATGATTTTGGATTGATTCAATCCAAAATCATCGTGATCTAGTCAACTGAGCGGGGAATTTTTGAACCTGTTGTTGGCCCCGGACAGCCTTTCCAAAGACCCTTCCAAAGTCGGAGAGGACACTAGTTAATCAAAATCAGCTCGCCCGCCTTCCCATCCGGTGTGCGGTGGAGGAAGGGTTGGTCATGTTGGATTTTCTCTGGCGGTCTCTGGTTATTGGAATTGGCGGCACAGCCGCCATGGACCTCTGGGCGTTGCTGCTCACAGCCGTCTTTGGGCTGCCGCTGCCCAACTGGGGCCTGGTCGGAAGGTGGTTCGCGCATCTCGCCAAAGGCACTTTTTTCCACAAGGATATCACCGAGGCACAAGCCATTCCAAACGAAACCGCAGTTGGCTGGTTTGCCCATTATGTGATCGGCATCATCTATGCCGGAGCGCTGATCATTTTTGCTGAACCCGCATGGGTTTCAAATCCAACCTTTCTCCCCGCGTGGATCCTCGGTCTGGTGACAGTTGGTGCGGGCTGGTTTATTCTTCAACCGGGCATGGGCGCAGGCTGGGCCGGGTCGCTGCGCCCCAATCCAATGCGGATACGGGCGCTCAATATTATCGCCCATACCATTTTTGCTGCGGGACTTTTCGCAAGCGCCCTTCTCATCTCGAAAGTGTAATTAAATTTGAGCTCACTTCCCGCGCTCGGCAAATAGCGTTTTCGGGCTGATCAACAATTCACCACATTTTTACATCTTCATACTCGCCGTCACCTTCCACTACGCCGGCGCGGCCGAATAAATAACGACTGGCTCTGGGAACTTTTCCGGATCTCGGGCGTTAATTGTCGATAAAGCCATTCTTCTGGCCTGCTAAATTGCGCCTCAAAGCATTTCTGACTGGTGACAACTGACATTGGAGTAAAGTTGACGATGCTGCGCGTGATTGGACAACGTATAAGGCATAAGTCCCCTGCGTGGGATGATACCCAGCCAATCAGCGCGGAAATCTTCGGCCTCGAGCGGTCAAAACAGCACGCGCGCAGTCTGGCCGAAACGCAGATCGTCACGGATCACCCGCCCCGGGTTTACTCCATCATCGACCGGCTCAACGATAATGCCGCGGCCTTGTTGGTGGCCTACCGCGAACTCTGCGCAGCCGTTGCCGAAGGCAAGACTGTTACGCCTGCCGCCGAATGGCTGATCGACAATTATCATCTCGTCGAAGAACAGATCAGGCAAACCCGGGCAGATCTCCCGCCGGGATTTTACCGGCAGCTGCCAAAACTCGCGGAAGGGCCGCTGGCTGGGCATCCACGGATATTCGGGCTCGCCTGGGCCTATGTCGCTCACACCGACAGCCACTTTGACCCCGCATTGCTTACCGATTTTGTCAATGAATACCAGCAGGTGCAGCCCCTTACGATCGGCGAACTGTGGGCGGTGGCAATCAGCCTGCGGTTGATCCTCATTGAAAATTTGCGGCGCATTTCCCAGCGCATCATAGCCGCAAGGCGCGGCCGGGATGCCGCCGACAAGCTTGCCGATCAAGTGCTTGATCTTGGAGACAAGGAGACAAAAGCAACGCGCCTTTTCAGCCAGTTTGAAGACTCGGTGATCTCCAAGTCATTCGCGGTTCAATTGATCCAGCGTTTGCGCGATCAGGAAGCTCTGGCGGCGCAAACGCTCAATTGGCTGAAACTCAAGACCGATGCGCTCGGGTTTTCCTTCGAGACCGTGGTCAATGATGAACACCATCGCCAGGCGGCGGCTAACGTTACGATACGCAACATCGTCACCAGCATCCGGTTCATTTCCGATGTTAATTGGGAGGTGTGGTTTGACAGCGTCAGTCTCGTGGACCAAATGCTGCGTACCCACCCGAATTACGGCGAGATGGATTTTCCAAGCCGTACCATCTACCGCACGGCAATCGAAGAACTGTCGCGTGGCTCCAGCCACGGAGAGTTGTGTGTTGCCCAACGTGCCATAGATCATGTCATGCAAGTGGAAGATAGTGGCGGGGCCGCCACCGAAGATCCCGGCTACCATCTCATCGGTCCGGGCCGCGCCAAATTCGAAGCCGGTCTTGGCTTCAAGCCCCCACTCTTGCGGCGCCTGAGGATGGCAGTTCGGTCTATTGGGTTGCCGGGTTATCTCGGGAGCACTGCAACTCTGACCGCTGCCACACTGTTTGCCGGTATCTTCCCGCTGCTTCAGCCGGATGTATCCCCCATTCTGTTGATTTTTTTGGCACTGCTTGCGTTATTGCCGGCCTCTGAAGTTGGTTTGGCAATTGTCAATTTCCTGGTGACGCGCCTGATGGATGCGGCCGTCATTCCGGGCCTGGCATTGCGCGAAGGCGTGCCGGAGCAGTTTCGTACGCTGGTTGTGGTTCCATCGCTTCTCACCTCGCGTGACGACATCGAAGAGTTGATAGACCGGCTTGAAGTTCATTATTTATCGAACGCCGATGGCGAACTGTATTTCGCCCTTCTGACCGACTGGACCGACGCAACAACCGAACATGCACCTTCCGATTCTGCTTTTCTGAACACCGCATTGGACGGAATCACACGCCTCAATTTGCGCCACAGCACGGATCGGTTTCTGCTGTTGCACCGGTCGCGGCAATGGAATCCGCAGCAAAACAAATGGATGGGCTGGGAACGAAAGCGTGGCAAGCTCCATGAATTGAACCGCTTGCTCCGCGGCGCAATTGATACGACCTTCATCGTCATCGGCGGAAGGCTTCCAGAAGCCGTTCGATTTGTACTAACCCTTGATGCCGACACCAAACTCCCCCGCGACGCGGCACGCAGGCTCGTTGGAAAACTGGCGCATTCGCTCAATCGGCCGAAGATCGATGAACAAACCGGCAGAGTGGTCGAAGGCCATGGCGTATTGCAGCCGCGCGTTACGCCGTCTCTGCCCATCGGCCACTACGGTTCGTTTTTTCAACGCATTTTTTCCTCTTCGCGCGGCATCGACCCCTACGTCTTCGCCGTGTCGGACGTGTATCAGGACCTGTTCGGTGAAGGCTCTTTTGCGGGCAAGGGCATCTATGACATCGATACTTTTGAGGCCGCATCGGCGGGCAAAATCCCCGAAAATTCCATGCTGAGCCATGATCTTTTCGAAGGTGTCTTCGCCCGCGCCGCCCTGATCACCGACGTTGAGGTTGTCGAAGAATATCCGGAACGTTACGGCGTTGCCGCGGCCCGTCAACATCGCTGGGTGCGCGGCGACTGGCAATTGCTGCCATGGATGCTCAGCCGGCGGTCAACTTCAGCGCGCGGTTCCAAAGGCGGCATACCCGCCCTTGGCCTCTGGAAAATGATCGACAATTTGAGACGTTCGCTAACCCCCGTAGCGGTGTTGTTCGGGCTCTTTTTGGGTTGGATTTTTTTGCCTGTTGGGCTTGCGGTGGCGTGGACATTGTTCATCGTTCTCATTGGCTTTATTCCGCCGCTGCTCCCGGCACTTTCAGGAGCCATCCCAAGGCGCCTGCCGCTTACGGTTGCGAGCCGGATCAGATCATCCCTCGGAGACTTTGCCCACGCCTTCGTCCTCACCGTAGCCAACCTGATACTTCTCGCCCATCAGGCGGGCCTCATGATCGACGCCATAGGGCGCACGCTCTACCGGCTCTTTGTAAGCCGCAAAAATCTTCTTGAGTGGACCACTGCGGCGCAAGCAGAGTCAAGCCACACGCCCAGCGTCATCGGAAACTTTCGCCTTATGTCCGTCAGTTTGGCTGCTGGAATTGCGGCAATTGCCATGGCATTTTACCGCGCCGACAGCGTATGGATTGTGACGTCTCCTTTCGCCTTGTCGTGGTTTGCGGCCCCCGCCGTGGCATTCTGGGTAAGCCGCTCGCCGAAACTGGAAGATGAGTTGGAATCATCACCCGTCGACCGGAAAACCTTGCGGCTTGTCGCGCGAAGGACTTGGCGGTTCTTCGAGACCTTCGTCACACCAGAGGATAGCATGTTGCCTCCGGACAATTTCCAAGAAGACCCCAAACCGCTGGTGGCCCATCGCACCTCACCAACCAACATTGGGCTGTATCTGTTATCCGTGGCCAGTGCGCATGAATTCGGCTGGCTGGGCCTTAGCGATGCGGTTGGAAAAATCGAGACCACCCTCGCCACCATCAAGCGTATGGAAAAGTGTAGAGGTCACCTCTACAATTGGTACGACACAACAAGCCTGCAACCGTTGGAACCGAAATACGTTTCGACGGTCGATAGCGGCAATCTCGCCGGGCATCTGGTTGCCCTCTCGAACTGCTGTTCTTCCTGGATGGCGCAACCGGGCGATGTCAATGCAAGCCTCGATGGAATTGAAGACAACCTCGATATTATACTGGATGGCCTTGCGGCGGTCCCCAATGACCGTCACATCCTGAGACCAATCCGAAAGCATTTTGAATCCCAAGTGTCAGCCCTCCGGCGCGCAATCGGCAAGGCCCGCGAGACACCGGAGTACTTTTCCGTGCGGCTGATCGAGTTCGCGGTCCAATCCGCCGATATTCATGTAACGGCGGCGAATATTGCCACGGAACTCGACTCGGCGGCAGGCAGGCAACTGCTGCCTTGGGCGACTGCGCTGCGTGAAACGGTGGAAAGCCATTTCAAGGACGCATCATCCGGGCTCGAAGCATCAAATGCGCTGAAGAAACGATTGACGTCCGTGATCGATGACATGCGGGAGCTGGCGCTTGGAATGGAGTTCGGGTTTCTCCTCGAACCGCAACGCCTGCTTTTGTCGATCGGATACCGTGTAGCCGAAGCCATGCGCGACGAAAATTGCTACGATATGCTGGCGTCGGAAGCACGATTGGCAAGTTTCTTCGCAATTGCAAAGGGCGATTTGCGGACCCGCCACTGGTTTAGGCTCGGGCGCACCGTAACTGCGGTGAGAGGCGGAGCAGCACTCGTCTCCTGGTCCGGGTCCATGTTTGAGTATCTTATGCCGTCACTGGTCATGCGCGCCCCGAGCTCTGGACTGCTCGATCAAACTACACGGCTCGTTGTTCTCCACCAGATTGCCTACGCCAATTCCCTTGGCATTCCGTGGGGCATTTCCGAATCTGCTTTCAGCGCGCGCGATATTGAATTCACCTATCAGTATTCGAACTTCGGTGTGCCGGGGCTTGGACTTAAACGCGGCCTTGCCGACAACACGGTTATTGCCCCCTATGCCACAGGGCTGGCGGCAATGGTCGCTCCCCGTTCCGCCGCAAAGAACTATGAAAGATTGGCGCGCGAAGGTGGCCGCGGAGACTACGGTTTCTATGAGGCGCTCGATTTCACGCCGGCGCGGATACGCAAGGGCGAAACCGTGGCCATTGTGCGCGCCTATTTTGCCCATCATCAGGGCATGACGATTGTGGCCATTCTGAATGCCGTGAAGAACGGCGAAATGCGCGACAGGTTTCACGCCGAACCAATGGTTAGGGCAGCTGAATTGCTGCTGCAGGAACGGGCCCCGCGTAACGTGCCCGTAACCCATGCAAGGGCAGCGGCGTTGACTCCGGGGGTGGCGACCCTTGATGTGGTGATACCAACGGCGCGAACCTTTAATGTGCGTGCTCTTGGATCTCCCGCCACCCATCTGCTTTCGAACGGCCAGTACAGCGTCATGCTGACAGCAGCAGGTGCCGGTTACAGCACATGGAATGGACAGGTTCTCACACGCTGGCGCGAAGACGGCGTCTGCGACGACTGGGGGTTCTTCATGTTCATGCGTGAACCGAAGAGCGGGAAAATATGGTCGGCGGGTCACATGCCGGTTGCTGCGGCTGCCGACAGCTATGTGGCCTCATTCACTGAGGACAAGGCAGAGATCATCCGCACCGATGGAAATTTCGCTACGACGCTCGAATGCGTTGTTTCGTCGGAAGACAATGCTGAAGCACGGCGCCTGACCATCGCCAACACGGGACTGGCCGCGAAGGAAGTTGAGCTTACGTCCTATGCGGAGCTGGTATTGGCGCAGGCTTCGTCCGACACGGCGCACCCGGCTTTTTCAAAGATGTTCATTGAAACGGAATTCGTGGGCGACCTCGAAACGCTACTCGCCACACGCCGCCGGAGGTCGCCGAGCGATCCTGAAATCTGGCTTGCCCAGTTCATGCTGGTACAGGGGGCTACCGTCGGCGCGCTCGAATTTGAAACGGATCGCGCCCGCTTTGTCGGCGTAGGCAACAGCACGCGCATGCCCGCAGCCATGAAAAGCAGCGAACGTCTGTCAAATACGGTGGGTACGGTTCTCGATCCTGTATTCGCCATGCGTCGGCGCATGCGGATACCGGCGGGACGGCAGGTCCGCTGCACGCTCTGGACCGTGGTGGCAGACTCGCGCGAAGCTGTTCTCGACCTGGTTGACCGGCATCGCCAGACCGCAGCTTACGACCGCGCACTCATGCTGGCATGGACCCAGGCACAGATTCAGCTGCGGCATCTCTCCATTGGCACGGATGAGGCCCATCTCTACCAGACCCTGGCAAGCCATCTCATCTATGCGAATGCGGCGCTTCGCGCGCCTGCAAAAATCCTTTTGCAGGACATGGGTTCACAAGCAGCACTCTGGTCCCAGGGAATTTCGGGCGACCGGCCAATTCTGCTGGTGCGGATCGACGAGACTGAGGATATCGAGATCGTGCGTCAGCTCCTGCACGCTTTCGAATACTGGAAAACCAAACGGCTTGTTGTGGATCTTGTGATCCTGAACGACCGCGCATCGTCCTATGCCCAGGACTTGCAAGGCACCATTGAGGCACTGGTTCGCAAAATCAACGCTCCGCGAGCGCCGGGGTTGCGCGGTGAAATGGGCCAGGTTTTTGCCCTGAGGTCCGATCTCCTGTCCCATGAAACCTTGCGGGTGCTTCCCGCCATTGCGCGTGTCGTGCTGATAGGCCGCCGGGGCGACCTCGCCAGCCAGCTGTCGCGTGTGCGTGAAGCATCTCTTGTGCCGTCCAGCCAGCCAAACGAGCCACTCAATCTAACGCCACGGGCAAGACCAATTGCCGCCAGCCCGAAGCACCTTGAGTTCTTCAACGGCTTCGGTGGATTTTCCGCGGACGGGCGCGAATATGTCACGGTTCCCGATGCTGATCGGCCAACGCCCGCACCATGGATCAACGTCATTGCAAATCCTTCCTTTGGCTTTCAATGCGCCGCAGATGGCGGTGGTTACACCTGGTACGGCAACAGCCGCGAGAATCAAATCACCGGCTGGAGCAATGATCCCGTCAGCAACCGGCTGAGTGAAGCAATCTATGTACAGGATAAAAAAGACGGACTTCTGATCTCGCCAACGTTGGCGCCGCTGAATTCAAATGACGGAACCCACCGCGCGCGGCACGGATTTGGCTATAGTGTGTTTGAACGTGAAGTGAACATGCTGCGAATGGAACTGCTGCAGTTCGTGCCGCTGGCGGATTCCGTCAAACTGTTCAGATTGAGACTGGCCAACGAGTCGTCATCTTTCCGGACGCTAACCGTGACGTATTATGCCGAATGGGTTTTGGGAACGACGCGTGCGGCTTCCGCACCATTTGTGACGACAGCCATTGATGAGCAGACCCGCGCCATGTTTGCGCGCAACCCGTGGAGCACCCAGTCCGGCGAGCAGGTTGCGTTTGCCGATATGCGTGGCCAGCAAACCAGCTGGTCCGGCGACCGGCGCGAGTTTTTGGGGCCCTATGGCCGTCTTGCCGCTCCACACGCCTTAACATCCGGAACAACCCTGTCAAACCGCACCGGCGCCGGATTTGACCCCTGCTGCGCACTGCAGACCGTAATCACGATTGAACCCGGTGGCTCCACCGAGCTGGTGATCATGCTGGGTGCCGCCCCAAATGCCGCCGACGCCCAATCCTTGATCACGCGGTATAGGGAAAGCAGAATTGATGAAGCTCTGGACGACGTAAAACGCTACTGGACCGAAACTCTTGGCGCGGTACAGGTGAAAACGCCCGACCGCTCGCTTGATATCATGCTCAATGGCTGGCTGCTTTACCAGACACTCGCCTGCCGCATGTGGGCGAGGTCGGGCTTTTATCAGACAAGCGGCGCCTATGGCTTCCGTGATCAATTACAGGATTCAATGGCCCTGCTGGCCATCCGCCCAGCCATTGCGCGTGAGCATATCCTGCGCGCTGCTGCCCGGCAATTTGTCGAAGGCGATTTCCAGCATTGGTGGCTTCCGTCAACTGGCATGGGGGTTAGAACGCGCATTTCCGATGACACCGTGTGGCTTGCAAATTGCGTGAGCCAATATGTGAAGGTGACGGCGGACCCCGAAATCCTCAATGAGATTGTGCCGTTTCTCGAAGGCCAGTCAGTCGTGCAGGGCGAACACGACGCATTCTTTCTGCCCACCCTGTCCGAGGAATCCGCCACATTGTACGAGCATTGCGCCCGCGCCCTTGACCGCAATCTGCCCCGTGGCCCCCACGGCCTGCCGCCGATCGGTACCGGCGACTGGAATGATGGCATGAACCGTGTTGGCGAAGCGGGAAAGGGTGAAAGCGTTTGGCTTGGCTGGTTCCTGCTCACGACCCTGAAAGCCTTTGCCCCGGTTGCAGACGAACGCGGCGACATCAAACGCGCCGCAGTCTGGCGCGACCGGATAAAGGGGCTTCACGCCGCACTTGAAAAACATGGTTGGGATGGGCGCTGGTATCGCCGTGGATTTTTTGACGATGGCACGCCGCTTGGCTCGGCTCAGAGCGAGGAGTGCCGCATCGATTCCATTGCCCAGTCGTGGGCAGTCTTGTCTGGTGGCGCGGCCCCTGAGCGAGCCGCAGCTGCGATGGACGAATCCTACCGGCAATTGGTTCGCCCGGAAGATTCACTCGTGCTTCTGTTCACCCCGCCATTTGACAAGATGGTCAAAGATCCGGGCTATATCAAAGCCTATCCGCCTGGCATCCGTGAAAACGGCGGACAGTATACCCATGGCGCCATCTGGTCGATCTTCGCCCACGCCGGGCTTGGCGAGGCAGAGCGGGCACTGGAACTGTTCTGGATACTCAATCCCATCAATCATTCGAGCACTGAAGCAGATGCAAGAACCTACCGGGTCGAACCCTATGTCATCGCCGCCGACGTCTATTCAATGCCGCCCCATGTCGGCCGTGGTGGCTGGACCTGGTATACGGGCTCTGCCGGCTGGATGTACCGTGCCGGGCTGGAAGCCATCCTTGGCGTAACGCGCGAAGGCCCCATGCTGCGGATCAAACCATGCATTCCCGGCGATTGGGACGGGTTCGAGGTAGCGATGCAGTTCGGCTCCACCCGATATGAAATCAGATTGACGCGGCGCGAAGATGGCGCAGACCACATGTCGCCTGATGTTCAGGTTCTGTCTCCCCGCGAGTTTTTGATTTCACTCAAAGACCAAGGCGGAACTTGCAGAATCGAATTATCGTTGGCGGCGCACAACACATAAAAAAGAAGGGCGGACCGTTTCGATCCGCCCTTCTTTCGTTTGGCTCCTGTCAGGTTACTGCAAGTCGGTGCAATTCTCGTCGATACTTTCCCGTTCGCAAAGTTAATGGATCGCCCTGCGAACTTCGCCCAGGCGTGACCGTTCGCCACCACTCATGCTCTCGTCGGTCGCCACTTCCAGATCATGGGCATCGGCTTCCCACCTCTTCAATACTTTCAGCTTCTGTTTGGCCGTCATGGATTCTGTCTCGACCACGTCCATCGGCAGATCAAAGATCTTTTGGGGCGTTAGCAAAGCCTGGTCATAATCTTTTGCTGTGAACATGCGGGGACTCCTCGTGAATGGCAGTCAGAAGCGTCCAAGCCAGGAATCGACTTCGGCCCTCACCTTGTCCTTGGCGTAGCCATAGTGCTTTTGCAGGCGGCCTTCGAGTTCTTCGCGGCGGCCTTCGATGACATCAAGATCGTCATCGGTCAGCTTGCCCACTGTTGCTTCGCCTTGCCCTGGATTTCTTTCCAGTATCCTTCAACACGGTCCCAGTTCATGATGACCTCCATTACAGGTTTTGCGCCAGGCAGAAATGCCCGGCCTGAACAGTAAACGCCACACTTGCGTTCTGGTTCCGCTGGAACCTGATCAGGTTTGTTTGAACCGAAGCCCCCTTGTTTTCCTTCTCCCCAGCGGCTACGGGATGCACACATCTCTTCGATTCTTTTCAGTGGGTTACCGGAAATGACTGGAAAAAATGCTGTTGTTCGCGTACCAGCACCCTCTAAATTCCGTTTGCTGTTGAAAGCTAAGCCATTGGTCCAGCAACGGTT
>CAZAMS010000262.1:0-4611 GCA_964486305.1 uncultured Aestuariivirga sp. | reverse complement strand
CGCCGCCATAACCCGTGGCAATTTCTCGAAACATTTCAATCTGCTCGCGGGCATAGGCAACGCTTCCGTGGAACTCCAGAAACAGGGTCGGGGCGATTTTCAGGTCGAGCTTCGAATAGGCATTGAGCGCTTTCACATGCTCCTCATCCACCAGCTCAATTCGCGCCACCGGAATGCCGAGTTGAATGGTATCAATGGTGGCATTACAGGCAGCCTCAACGGAAGGGAAAGCACACACACCCGCCGTCATGGCTTCGGGAATGCCGTAGAGCTTCAATCCCACTTCGGTAATAACACCAAGGGTCCCTTCCGAACCCACCAGCAGCCTGGTGAGATCATAACCCGCCGATGATTTCTTGGCTCGCGTTCCCGTGCGGATGATTTCGCCATTAGCCATCACGGCCGTGAGGGCCATCACGTTCTCGCGCATGGTGCCATAGCGCACCGCATTGGTGCCGGACGCGCGCGTCGCCGCCATGCCGCCAAGACTTGCATCCGCTCCGGGATCAATCGGAAAGAACAGGCCCTGATCACGCAAATGTGTGTTCAAAGCTTTGCGTGTGACACCCGCTTCAACCCGCGCATCAAGGTCCGCCGCATTCACGGCAAGAATCTTGTTCATCTGCGAAAGGTCAACCGTAATGCCGCCATAGGGCGCTGTGATATGGCCTTCCAACGATGTGCCCGTGCCATAGGCGATGATGGGCGTTTGATGCCTGGCGCAGATCGTAATAATCTTTTGCACTTCCTGCGTATCGCGCACGAAGGCCACTGCATCGGGCGGCGCTCCGGCGGCCCATGTCTGATCCTTGCCATGCTGCTCGCGCACCACCATGGATGTTGACAGCCGCTCGCCCAGAAACTCCCTGATCTCGGCAATTGTTGTAATTGTGCTGTTGGCGCGGTCTCGTGTAAGCATGCCTCAAAACTAGCAGACGGGAAGAAAATTACGATGGTTTTTCCAAGACCTATCAAAAGCGCGCCCTATGCCATTGAAAGCCAATGGATCGACTACAACGGCCACTTCAACATGGCCTATTACAATGTGCTGTTTGACCGGGATTCCGATGTGGGCCTGACTCTCGTTGGCCTCGGCCCCGCCTATGTTGAGAAAACCGGGAACTCCTACTTCACCCTTGAGGCTCACATCAGTTACCTGCGCGAACTCAACGCACACGACCAGGTTTGGATTGCCACCCAAATTCTCGATTTTGATTCAAAACGTCTCCACTATGTTCAAATGATGCACCACGCGAAGGAAAGCTGGCTTGCCTGCGTCACGGAAAACATCGTGATGCATGTGGATTTGAAATCAAAAAAATCATCTCCTTTCCCTGCTGATGTTCTGGAAAAAATCAAATTCGCTCACGAAGCCCACAAATCGCTCCCCATTCCATTACAAGTTGGCCACAAAATCGGGATTCCCCGAAAGACCGCACAACCGTAACATTCTCGTCGCATTCGCCTGCCATAATGGGGCCACAACAAGAAACATGCAGGAGGCGAATATGATGACGAATTCCGGTTATTTGCAATTTGCCGAAGCCCTGGTTTTTGCCCAAGGTCCAAAGGCCGAAGCCGAAGCGGCCAAACATGCCATTCTGTGTGAGAAATCCGGCGATATGGAAACCGCCGAAACCTGGCGAAATGTCCAGTTCGCCCTGAAATGCGTGGGCTACAAGAAAGCAGCCTGATTTACCCCTCATGCTGAGGTGCCCGGCAAAGCCGGGCCTCGAAGCACCTGTTTCCGCGCCCACCAGCACTTCGAGGCTCGCGTTGTTCGCACCTCAGGGTGAGGGAATTTACAAGACCGTTCTCGCTTCTCATTTGCTATAAGGGGTCTCAAAGGATTCGTGAGACCCCATGACTGCCAAGCCGATTGATAGTGTTGATGTAAGCATTTCTGCGCGAGCCATGGCAGGAAGCGAACCCGCTTACTTCAAGGGCCTGAATCCGGAACAGCGCGACGCGGTCGAATCAACCGAAGGTCCCCTGCTCGTTCTCGCTGGCGCAGGCACCGGCAAGACCCGTGTGCTGACCACAAGACTGGCCCATATCCTGGCCACCAACAAGGCCTGGCCCAACCAGATGCTGGCCGTCACCTTCACCAACAAGGCGGCCCGCGAAATGAAGGAGCGCATCGGCCACCTCATAGGCGGTGTGGTGGAAGGCATGACCTGGCTTGGCACGTTCCATTCCATCGGCGTGAAGATCCTGCGCAATCATGCGGAACTGGCAGGGCTGAAATCCGGCTTCTCCATTCTGGATACCGACGACCAGATCCGTTTGCTCAAGCAACTCCTCTCAGCCCATGACATTGATGAAAAGCGCTGGCCTGCCCGCCAACTCGCCAACCTGATTGACGGCTGGAAAAACCGCGGACTTGTGCCTGAGAAAGTTCCAGCCGGAGAAGCCCATGGCTTTGCCAACGGCATCGGCGGCAAACTTTATGCCGAATACCAAGCGCGTCTGAAAGTTGTGAACGCCGCCGACTTTGGTGATCTGCTTTTGGAAGTCTTGCGCATCTTCCAGTCCCACCCCGATGTTCTGAAAATCTATCAGAGCCGCTTTAAATACATGCTCGTCGACGAATATCAGGACACCAACGTGGCGCAATATCTCTGGCTACGCTTGCTTGCCCAAGGCCACAAGAACATCTGCTGTGTGGGTGATGATGACCAGTCGATCTATGGCTGGCGCGGCGCCGAGGTTGATAACATTCTGCGCTTCGAGAAGGATTTCCCCGGCGCGAAAATCATCAAGCTGGAGCGAAACTACCGCTCCACGCCGCATATTCTGGGTGCTGCCTCTGGCCTCATCGCCAAAAACGAAAGCCGCCTCGGCAAAACGCTCCGCACCGACAAGAATGATGGCGAACCCATCATCGTGCGCAGCCATTGGGATGGCGACGAAGAAGCCCGCACCATCGGCGATGACATTGAAAGCCTGCAGCGCAAAAAAGAAAAGCTCAACGACATGGCCATCCTCGTGCGCGCTTCCTTCCAGATGCGCGCCTTTGAAGACCGTTTCATTACCTTGGGCCTGCCCTACCGCGTCATCGGTGGCCCCCGCTTCTATGAACGCGCCGAAATCAGGGATGCGCTCGCCTATCTCAAAGTCACCGCCTCGCCCGATAATGACCTCGCCTTTGAGCGCATTGTGAATGTGCCCAAGCGCGGCATCGGCGACACGTCCATCAAACGCATGTTTGAATTTGCCCGAGCCCGCGGCCTGTCACTTTACCGCGCTGCCGAGGAATTGGCCCTGACCGATGAACTGCCGAACAAGACGCGCACCGCGCTGCGCCTCTTGATTGAAAGCTTCAGCCGCTGGCGTCAGGCCCTGCAAAACGTTCCGCACACGGATTTGGCCGAAATGATTTTGGATGAATCGGGCTACACCGAGATGTGGCAGAACGACAAAAGCCCGGAAGCCGAAGGACGGCTTGAAAACCTCAAGGAACTCGTGCGCTCCATGGGCGAGTTTGAAAACATGGCGGGCTTCCTCGAACATATCGCCTTGGTGATGGACCGTGACAGCGGTGACGAGGATGACAAGGTCAATATCATGACGCTGCATTCCGCCAAGGGTCTGGAATTTGGCACCGTGTTTCTCCCCGGCTGGGAAGAAGGCCTGTTCCCCCATCAACGCGCCCTCGATGAAAAGGGCAAGGCTGGCCTGGAAGAAGAGCGCCGCCTGGCCTACGTCGGCATCACCCGCGCCAAACGCCGCGCCTACATTTCCTTCGCACAGAACCGCCGGGTTCATAACATGTGGCAGAACGCCTTGCCCTCGCGCTTCGTGGACGAACTGCCAGAAGCCTTCGTCGAAGTCGCCCCCATGAGCAATTCTTTCGGCGGGCACAGCTTGGGTGGTTACGGCGCAAGCCGCTTTGATGAAACAAAACCCTTCACCAACACCTACGCCACGCCGGGCTGGCAGCGCGCCCAGGAACGCTGGAGCAAAGGCGAAGGCCTGCGCTCCACTCCAAAATTCATCGAAGGGGAAATGCTAGCGCGCGATTCCGATAGCCCATCTTTCAGCAAAGGCAGCCGCATCTTCCACCAGAAATTCGGCTACGGCCGCATCACCTCCATCGATGGCAACAAACTCACCATCGACTTCGACAAGGCCGGGGAAAAACGCGTGCTCGATAGTTTTGTAACGGCGGCTTAAGAAATATTTCTGCATCACTAAAGTCTCCTCCTGTGAAACGGGAGAAGACACTGTGGCGACATCGTGGAGAGATTGCGACTTGTCCGCTCATCATCATAGAGCTGACATTCAATCGACGATGTCCGCCATATGAGGAAACTTGTCTGCAAACAGATGAACAGCAGACATGACGTGACAGCCAAGTTTCTCTCACTTTGACCCGAACCGGACTTCACACTTTTTTCTTGCACTGAGCAGTCCAACGTGTCGATTCTCGCAAAGAACCGTGAAAGTGCAGTTTAGGCGGCAGAATGAGTGGGTCGCAAATTGAGAGATCATGGAATTGACCAGTCCGCTATCTAGGTGAGGCGTTTGCAATTGCATCTTGCCTTCAGATGCTTCGATGGCGGCCCGCTTTTCTAAAACAACACTACAAGGGTCTCTTCTAGTTTCTGC
>CAZAMS010000261.1:0-5145 GCA_964486305.1 uncultured Aestuariivirga sp. | reverse complement strand
ACCGGCGTGTTTGAAGGCGGTGAAATATCAATCTGGTATGACCCGATGATCGCCAAGCTCTGCGCCCATGCCCCCACCCGCGCTGAAGCCATTGCCGCCATGGCGCAAGGACTGGACAGTTTTTATATCGATGGCATTCAGCACAATGTGCCCTTTGTGTCTGCCATCATGGGCAACCCGCGCTGGCGGGAAGGGGCCCTTTCAACGGGCTTCATTGCCGAGGAATTTCCCGATGGCTTCAAGGGAAACCCGATAACTCCGGAATTAGCGGACAGGCTTACCACCATAGCCTGCGTGATCGACCATGTGGAAAACCGCCGCAAGCGCAAGATCAGCGGCCAGATGAGTGGCCGCCCTGTGAACTTTTCAAAAAAGCGCTGCATCAGGCTGGGTAAGCATTGGCATGATGTAGAAGTAGTCCATGAAACCGAACGCCTCATTCAAATCCTTCATCCCGGAGAACACGGCGAACGCGCCATTGTCAGCCAGTGGACTCCCGGCACGCCAGTTTGGCACGGCGTCATTGATGGCGAAGAAATCTCCGTTCAGGTGCGCCGCATCTCCAATGGCTATCGCCTGAGCCATCGCGGCGTGACGGTTGATGCCCATGTCTACACGCTGCGCGAAGCCGAACTCGTGAAGCTGATGCCCGAGAAAGTGGCGCCTGATACCTCTAAAAAGCTCCTCTGCCCAATGCCGGGCCTGGTGGTGGCGCTTCATGTGGCTGAAGGCGCCGAGGTGAAGGCGGGCGATGCGCTGGCCATCGTGGAAGCGATGAAAATGGAAAACATCCTGCGCGCTGAACGCGATGGTGTTGTGAAAAAGATCAATGCCAGGACCGGTGACAGCCTGAGCGTTGATGCCGTGATCATGGAGTTTGTGTGATACCGAGGATGTTCTGAAAGGATTTTTTTAGCGCCACATCAGCATCAGCCATTGTGACGGGCAAGCCCAAGTCAACAAGACTTGTCACCCCATGCTCCCTCACTCCGCAGGGAACAATGCCATCGAAATGGGAGAGATCAGGATCAACATTCAGGCTGATGCCGTGATAACTCACCCAGTGGCGAACACGAATGCCAATTGCCGCGATCTTGTCTTCACCCGCATCACGCCGCACCCAAACCCCAACCCGATCTTCGCGCCGCTCACCTTTCACATTGAAAGCAGCAAGCGTGGCAATCAGCCATTCTTCAAGCCCCGCTACAAAGGCCCGCACATCCTGGCCCCGCTTTTTCAGATCAAGCATGACATAGGCCACCCGCTGGCCGGGCCCATGATAGGTATATTGCCCGCCGCGGCCCGTATGATGAACCGGAAAGCGCGCCGGCGAAATGAGATCACTATCCTTGGCGGAGGTGCCCGCAGTGTAAAGCGCTGGGTGCTCCAGAAGCCACACCAGTTCCGGCGCCTCGCCCTTCGCAATGGCTGCAACTTCGCGTTCCATCCGCGCCACTGCCACTTCATAGGGAACAAGGCCAGGCGCAATCTCCCAGCGCACGGGAAGTGCGCTCTGCAATTTCGGCTGAATGTTGAGGCGGGGCGTCATGGCCAGCCTTTTCCCAATTTCGACAATCAAAGGCAAGCGGTGTAACTTTACTCGAATCATATGCTTGCGGGGGTTCAATGGACGGCTTTGGATGGTTGGTTTCTATTGTTGGCTTCGTTCTGGTCCTTATCGCCCTTAACAAGATTTCAAAACTTGATATCAGGATTGCCCAACTGAAATTGCAACTGGGGCAATTTGCTGATGAGCTGTCGCAATTGCGGCAAAGCCCCCAGGAACCGCCAAAGACCGAGGAAAAAAAGTCGAAACGGTCTGCGGCTGCTGCGAAAAGCCCTGAACCCGGTTTGGCTGAGACCTCAACTCCAGAACCGGTGGTTGAGGTAGCGAAAATTCCTGAACTACCTGCTGAGCCTTTGATAAAAAAGCTTCAGGCTCCAAAGCGCGATATGGAACAGGCGCTGGCGTCCCGCTGGTTCGTATGGATCGGTGGCGTGGCGATTGCCATTGGCGGCTTGCTTTTTGTAAAATACGCGTACGACAACGGATTGATTTCGCCACCTCTGCAAATCTTCCTTGGCCTTGTGATGGGCGCTGGTCTCATCCTCGCGGGCGATAGGTTGCGTCGCAAGACAGTAGAATCTGACTATGTGCCAGCCGCACTTTCAGCCGCAGGTCTCGCTACGGCCTTTGCCAGCATCTATGCGGCCTATGCGCTCTATGAATTGGTGCAACCTACGACAGCCTTCATCGGGTTGGCGCTTGTGGGCCTGGGTGCGCTTGCACTTTCACTGCGGCAGGGACCACTCATCGCAGCTCTGGGAATTCTCGGTTCCTACGTCACGCCGATGATGATTACATCACCCGATCCTTCTGGCTGGAGCTTCTTTCCCTATCTCCTGGTTATTATGGGCGCGAGCTTTGCCGTTTTGCACAAGCGCCCATGGTGGTGGCTAGGCTATGCTAGCATCGTGGGCTCGGCCCTTTGGTCATTTCTTTGGATTGGCGGACCCTTTGAAGCCGCCGACATTCTGCCCCTCGGCTTGTTCGCCCTGTGCATCGGTGCGATCTCACTTTTCGCAATTTCCGGCCGCGCTATTTTGGCAAGCGAAACAGGATCGCTTCTGAACCCGATGGGCATGACAGACTCTTTGAAAATTGGTTCTGTTGGTGTGGTCGCGGCTTCGCTGGTTCTGGCCGCACTTGTCCTGAAAAGCGATCATGCTGCAACAGCGCTCATGCTGTTTTTCATCGGCATGGCATGCGTTGCGGCGATCTCCTGGTTCAAGCAGGGCGACACAGCCGCAGCGCCCGCCGCCGCGGTTTTGTCGCTTATCGTGCTCATGGGCTGGCAACAGGCAGCGTTCACCGAATGGGCCATGGACGAGCGCGGGCTGTGGTCAAGCGTGCTGCGGGGCGAAGCTCCGCAATTTCTCCGCTGGACGCTGGCGACAGGTGCTGTCTTCACGGCGCTTGGCATTGCCGGCGTTTTCAAGAAATTTCCTCCCCTGACCTGGGCTGCACTTGCGGCAGGCTCTGCCGTGTTATTTCTGACTGTTGCATGGGGCAGGGTGGATAGCCTGCTTTCAGATAACCTCTGGGCCCTGATCGGGGTATTCGCGGCGGTTGTCCTGCTTGCAGTTGTTTGGCTCCGACGTGAACAAATCTCAGGCGCGAATGACAATCTCGCTGCCGGGATTTTGGCTGCGGGTGGCGCTGGTCTTTTACTCTTTGCCGAAGACCGCATGCTCAATGGGGTATGGCTCACCATCGGCATGGCTGCCCTTGCCGCAGCTTACGCATTCTCGGCCCGTACCCTTGCAGTCAAGCTTCTGGGGCCGTTTTCGGCAGCGCTTGCCTCACTGACGGCCCTGCGCCTGTTTATTTCGCGTGAGCTGTGGAATGATGACCGTACGCTGCTTCTCGGCGAGCATTGGCCACTGTACGGCTATGGCATTCCCGTCGTCTTGTTTTACATGGGCGCGCGCTGGCTCAAATCGTCCGACCACAACAAATCTGCCACAGCCCTCGAAGGTATCAGTCTCGGCCTTGCGATCTCGCTCATCTCGCTTGAACTCCGCATTCTCATCGGCGGCGGATTGACCTCTGACGAACCACAGCTCCTCGAAATGGCAGCCCATATTTTGACCTGGCTCGGTGCCGCCTACGGCTTGATCTATCGCCAGCAGTTGTTCTCGTCTCTGATTTCCCTGTGGGGGGCGCGTGTTTTGGTTGCAGTGTCCTGCGCTGCAATTGTGTTGCTAAGCCTTGCGGCTTTGAACCCAATCGTCACCGAGGTTCCCATTCCCGGTAACGCTGTGTTCAATGCGCTGCTCCTGGCATACTTGGCACCCGTTGTGTTGCTGGGCCTCATCGCGCGAAGACTTGACGCGCTGAACTGGTTGCAATTCCGCCCCGCCACGGGCATTTTGGCGCTGGTTCTGGCAATGACCTATGTAACCCTCGAAACCAAGCGCGTGTTTCAGGGGCCTGCCATGGTTGCGTGGTCACTTTCGGACGGAGAGTCCTATGCCTATTCCGCCGTATGGCTGGTTTCGGCCCTCGCCCTGTTTGGGGCGGGCATCAAGTTAGTCCGCCAATACATCCGCTATGCCGGCCTCGCCGTCATGGTGCTTGTCGTGCTGAAAGTATTCCTTTGGGATATGTCGGGTCTTGAAGGCCTCTACCGCATCTTCTCGTTCATCGGCCTTGGCCTATGCCTTGTGGGCATAGGCTGGCTCTACCAGCATTTCGTGCAAAAGTCTAAAGAGATGGAGGCTTGACGGTCATTTCCGGCTGAAGGAGGAAAACATGACTAAACCTGCACAGAATGCGTCATTCCATCGTCTTACGATTGCCGCGCTGATCGGGTCGCTCGGCAATCTCGAAAAAATCCTCAAGAAGGCTGAGGCCCACGCCCGCTCTAACAAGTTTGAACCTGATGTGCTGCTATCTGCCAGGCTTTACCCCGACATGTTCAGCCTAATCCAGCAGCTGCAGTACGCCCTTTATCTTCCCATGGATTTCGCCCAGCACTTCGCCGATGCATCGCCGCCCCGCGTGGGTTACGAGGAGGCAAGCTTTGCCGATGTCCATGCAAGTCTGAAATTGGCAGTTGACTATCTAAGTTCTATTCCACCAGGACGTCTGGCCGAACGGTCAACGCGGCTGGTGCCTACTTTCTTTGATAGCGCAGAGGGCCTGCCAGCCGAAGACTATGCCGCAATCGTTGTCATGCCGGATTTTTATTTCCACCTCACCATCGCCTATGCAATCCTTCGCCACAATGGAGTTCCCCTGGGCAAGGCGGACCTCATCGGAAAATACAAATCTGTTCCGTTGAAAGATGTGAAATAACCGTATCATGACCGGAAAAACCATTGGCCTCGAAGGCCGCCTCTATGACTATTACGCCGCCCACGGGTACCGCGAACCTGAAATCCTGAAGGAACTCCGCGAAGAAACTGCCCGGCTCGTCGGTCTCGCCCAAATGCAGATTGGGCCGGAGCAGGGCGCTTTCATGGCTATGCTGGTGAAGCTCATGGGTGCAAAACGCATTCTCGAGCTTGGCACCTTTACCGGTTATTCGTCCTTGGCCATGGCCTTGACGGGCGACGTAAAAATCATCGCTGCCGATGTAA
>CAZAMS010000260.1:0-17496 GCA_964486305.1 uncultured Aestuariivirga sp. | reverse complement strand
AAACGTATAGAGATAAGTACCGTCCTCACGGACGCACACCGGGTCCGACTGCGAGGCCGTATCAATATGCACTGGGCCGCGAATGAGGTCGTTCCACTCCACCTGATGGTGGTCGAGCTTGAAGCGCCAATGGGGTTTGCGGCCTTCTGCTTCCAGTTTGGCGCGATCCTCGTCGGTGAGTTTGAGTGCTGCGCGATCATAAACAGGAGGTAAATGCTTGGCCGCCTGACGCTTGCGTTTACAGTCCAACTCGTCGGCTGTTTCATAGCACGGGTAGAGGTAGCCGGAGGCCTTCAGTTTCTCTGCCGCCGCATAATATTTATCTAATCGCTTGGACTGATATTCAACGCGTGTAGGCTTAATACCCATCCATTTCAAATCAACGGCGATGGACTCTGCATATTCGGTTTTGGATCGTGCTGTATCCGTATCATCATAGCGCAAGATGAATTGCCCGCCGGTTTTCTGCGCCAGCAGCCAATTCAGAATAGCCGTGCGGGCATTGCCAATGTGAATGCGTCCCGTGGGCGATGGGGCGAAGCGGAGAATTGTCATTTACAGTTTGTCTCGAAAGGCATTAGTGATGGGATAGCGCCGGTCGCGGCCGAAATTGCGCCTTGTGATCTTGACGCCCGGTGCCGCCTGGCGCCGCTTGTATTCGGCGATGTAGAGCATGTGCTGGATGCGCTGGACCAATGCTTCATCATGGCCGCGCTTTGTAATGGCGGCAATAGGCAGTTCCTCTTCGACAAGGCCTGCGAGAATATCATCGAGCACCTCGTAGGGCGGCAGCGTGTCCTGATCCTTCTGGTTTTCGCGCAGTTCCGCCGTGGGCGGCTTGGTGATGATGCGCTCGGGAATCACAAAGCCCTGCGTATTGCGCCAGCGGGCAAGGCGGAACACCTGCGTTTTGTAAACATCCTTGATCGGATTGAAGCCGCCGTTCATGTCGCCATAGAGCGTGGCATATCCCACCGACATTTCCGACTTGTTGCCCGTAGTCAAAACCATCGAACCAAACTTGTTGGAAATCGCCATGAGAATGACGCCGCGCGAGCGCGACTGGATATTCTCTTCGGTGACATCGATATTCTTGCCATCAAACATCGGCTTCAGTGCGGATAAAAATCCCTCAACCGGTTCCTTGATCGGCACGACATCATAACGCACACCCAAGAGATTGGCGCAAGCTTCTGCATCAACCAGACTGTCGTTGCTGGTGTACGCATAAGGCAGCATCACGCAATGGACCCGTTCCCGGCCCAGCGCATCAACCGCCATGGCAGCAACAACTGCTGAGTCAATGCCGCCCGACAGGCCCAGTACTACGCCGGGAAAACGGTTCTTCTCCACATAGTCCTTGAGGCCGAGCACGCAGGCCTTCCAGGTTTCCTCTTCACCTTCGGGAAGTTTAGCGATGGTGCCCAGTGTCACACGCCAGCCGTTCGCACCACGCGTCCATTCCGTGAGCATGACAGCCTCTTCAAACATCGGCATTTGCAAGGCAAGCGAGCGATCCGCATTCAGCGCGAAGGATGCGCCATCAAACACCAGCTCATCCTGCCCGCACACCTGATTGAGATAGGCCATGGGCAGGCCCGTTTCGGTGACGCGCGCCACCACGAGATTGAGCCTCACATCATCCTTGTTGCTTTCAAACGGCGAACCATTGGGAACGAGCAGGATTTCGGCCCCGGTCTCCGCCAACGTTTCGCAGGTTTCCTCCGTCCAGATATCCTCGCAGATGGGAACCCCGATGCGTACCCCTTTGAAAGCAATGGGGCCGGGGGCAGGGCCCGCCTGAAACACCCGCTTTTCATCAAACACGCCATAATTCGGCAAATCATGCTTGAAGCGCAGAGTCTCGATTCTCCCGTCCTTGAGGAGCGCCACTGCATTGTGCAGTTGGCCGCCTTCAGTCCAGGGCGTGCCCATGAGAATGGCGGGGCCATTCTTTGTATCCTTGGCCAGTTCTTCAAGGGCCGCCTTGCACTGCGCCACAAAACTCGGGCGCAGCACCAGATCTTCCGGCGGATAGCCGCAAATGTAGAGCTCCGAAAACAGCACAAGATCAGCCCCGGACGCCTTGGTGCAGGCAGCCCGGGCCTTGGCCATATTGGCCTGAATGGCACCCAGAGTGGGGTTCAACTGGGCCAGTGCAATGACGAGTCTGTCGGTCATGCCCGCCTCTTAGCGGATTGAACCCATGTCTTCAATTGCTGGCAAAAACTGGCGTTGCTTCCGTTAGGTTTTTCCAATTATTGTATGGCGCAGGGGCAGAATACGGCCAGGCCCATTTGCGGCAGCAAACAGCAGGCCAGCCAAAAAGGTGAAGTGATCTACAAAGAATCCAAACTCAGCCTGATTTCCCGCCCAGTGGGAGGGGCCATGGAAAGCAAACCCGAGAAAGATGACATAGAGCCCGGCAATAAGTGAAGCTTCTGAAAAGAAGGCGCCGGTGAGAAAGCAAAACACCAGCAGACATTCAAAAATGGCGGCTACCCAGGCGAGGAAGTAGGAGAAAGGAAAGCCGGCCGCTACTATATAGCCGGCCGTTCCCTCCATGCTGGAAAATTTGAAGCTCACAGCCATTAGGAAAACACCGGCAAGGATCAGGCGGCCTGGCAGAATTGCAATCGTCTGCCATTTGGGTTCTGTTGCGTTGGATGTCATAGGCTGATCCTCCTTTTGGCTTAGAAGGCTTCACGAATCTCAAGACCATTCAAGTGACAGATCGGAGTACCGTTGACGGTGTCCGGAAAACCCCCCAAAACTTGGGAATGACTATTTTTGATTTCATCACGCGGGCTGACTCGGCAAATGTTGCAATTGCGGCACCGGAACGGAATTCTCTGACCTATGGGGGCCTCGCTGCACTGGTCGGAAGAACCGTGCAAAGCCTGAATGGAGCAGGCCTTGGCCGCGCAGACAGGGTGGCAATTGTCCTGCCCAATGGCCCCCTGATGGCGGCAGCCTTCGTGGCCGTTTCGGCAGCATGTATTGCCGCCCCCTTGAACCCGGCTTTTCGCGAAGAAGAATTTCGCTTCTATATGGAAGATCTGAACATAAAAGCCTTGATCGTGGAGAGCGCCAGCACCTCGCCTGCCATTGCTGCAGCGGCAAGCCTTGGCATTAACCTGATTGACCTGGTTTCCCATGAGCTTGCTGGGGAATTTTCCCTGCATCCTCTCACCCGTGGCGAAACACCGAATGGAGGACTTCTGGGTGCCGATGAAACCGCCCTTGTGCTCCACACCTCGGGCACAACCTCGAAACCAAAGATTGTGCCACTCACGCAAGGCAATTTGACGGTGTCCGCCAATAACATTGCAAAGACCCTTAGGCTTCTCAAAGCAGATCGTTGCCTGAATATCATGCCGCTGTTTCACATTCATGGGCTGGTCGCGGCGGTATTGGCAACGCTTGCCAGCGGCGGATCGGTTTTTTGCACGCCGGGTTTCAACGCGTTGAAATTTTTTGGCTGGCTGGAGGAGTCAAAGCCCACCTGGTACACGGCCGTGCCGACAATGCATCAGGCCATCCTGTCCCGCGCTGAAAGAAATGTGGTTGTGATCAAAGCCAATCCCCTGCGGCTGATCCGTTCAAGTTCCGCATCGCTGCCCGTGCCAGTATTCAATCAACTTGAGGCCGCCTTTGGCTGTCCGGTGATCGAGGCCTATGCCATGACGGAAAATGCCCACCAGATGACAAGCAACCGGTTGCCGCCGGACAAGCGCAAGGCGGGCTTCGTGGGCTGTCCGGCGGGACCAAAGGTTGCCATCATGTCGCCCAGTGGAAAAATCCTCAAAGCCGGCAAGGAAGGTGAAGTCGTAACCCTTGGACCCAATGTGACCAAGGGCTATGAGAACAACCCGCAAGCCAATGAAGCAGCTTTTGCCCATGGCTGGTTTCACACCGGCGACCAGGGTTATATGGATAAGGATGGGTACCTCAAGATCACCGGCCGCCTGAAGGAGATCATCAACCGTGGCGGCGAAAAAATTTCGCCTGCCGAAATCGATGAGGCCCTTCTCGATCATCCCGCAATCCAGCAGGCCTTGGCCTTTGCAGTTCCCCATGACAAGCTCGGAGAGGATGTGGCTGCAGTTATCGTCTTGAAAGAAGGCGCTACGGTAAGCGAGAGGGAATTGCAGGAATTTGTGAACCAGAAACTTGCGGCATTCAAAGTACCGAGCAAAATTTATGCCCTTAGTGAGATTCCAAAAGGGGCGACAGGTAAATTGCAGCGCATCGGTTTGGCTGAAAAACTGGGTCTGGCATGACAAAAATCTGTGTTTTTGGGGCAGGTGCCATCGGCGGCTATATCGGCGCGAGGCTGGCGCACGGGGCTGAATCGGACGTTTCACTAGTGGCACGGGGACCGCATCTCGCCGCGATGGAAACAAACGGTCTCACTCTGAAACAGGGTGGAGAGACATTCACGGTTCGCCCCCGCGTGACCTCCGATCCAAAGATCCTGGGGCCGCAGGATTTCGTGATTGTCGGCGTGAAGGCCCACGCACTCCCTTTGGTGCTCGACCAACTCCAACCCCTGCTTGGCAAGGATACAGCCATTCTCTTTGCGCAGAATGGACTACCCTGGTGGTATTTTTACAAGCATGGCGGACCCTACGATGGACGGCGCATTGAAAGCGTCGATCCCGGTGGAAAAATCTGGGAGCGGTTGGGGCCGGAGCGGGCTCTTGGTTCCGTTGTCTGGCAGGCCGCAGAAATGGAAGGCCCCGGCGTCATTGCCCATGCCTATGGTGACCGTCTGCCGATTGCCGAGCCTTCCGGTGAGAAGACTGCGCGTGCCATGCTACTCAGCAAGCTGCTGATGAGCGCAGGGATAAAAAGCCCTGTGCGCGGCAACTTGCGCGATGAAATCTGGCTGAAGCTCTGGGGCAATCTCAGTTTCAATCCGGTAAGCGTGTTGACGCAAGGAACGCTTTTGCAACTGGCCACCGACCAGGGCACGCGGAAGGTCATTCGTGCCATGATGGAGGAAGCGCAAGCCGTAGCCGTCGCGTTGGGTGTTAAATTTTCCGTAGACATTGATGAACGCATCGGCATGGCGGAAAAAGTGGGTAATCACCGCACCTCCATGTTGCAGGACGTGGAAGCGGGCAGGGACACGGAACTCGATTCATTGCTCGGCGTTGTCAAAGAATTGGCACAGATGGTTGGAATTGCTACACCTACCCTGAACTTGGTATATGACCTCACGAAGTTCAGAACCAAGACTTGAGAGATTTTCCGGAGGAATCCCATGCGTCTCGATAATGAAAAGCCAAGTGAAAATGTTGAAGATCGCCGTGGGCAGGGTGGAGCTGGCGGAGGCTTTGGTTTTCCGCGTGGTGGCAGCGGCAGGGGAATCAATATTCCCATGGGCGGCGGCAGGGGTGGCATCAGCATTTCCACCATCGTCATGCTCGTTATCGCCTACTTTGCAATCAAGCTGTTATTTGGCATTGACCTGCTTGACCTCGTGAACGGCGGCGGCATGCAGCAGCCCGGCGGAAGCACCAATACCGAAATGACCATCCCGAGCGGCAACACCGATGTCTCCGATGCAGGTGTTCCGGGTGGTGCCACGACGACCTCCACAGATGTGACAGGTGATGCAGGCAAGGATTTCGTTGCGCGTGTACTGGGCTCAACCGAGCGTGTCTGGGATGGTGTATTCCAGCAGATGGGACAAACCTATCAGAAGCCCAATCTCGTGCTGTTTTCAGGTTTTGTGCAATCGGCCTGCGGCATGGCGCAATCAGCCATGGGCCCGTTTTATTGCCCAGGCGACCGCAAGGTCTATATCGATCTGTCCTTCTACCAGGACATGAAGAACAAGCTGGGCGCACCCGGCGATGCGGCGCAGGGCTATGTGATCGCCCATGAAGTAGGCCACCATTTGCAGAATCTCTTTGGCATCGCCGACAAGGTAACCCAGGCGCGCATGAATGCGTCTGAGGAGGAGGGCAATGTGCTTTCCGTGCGCATGGAACTTCAGGCCGATTGCTTTGCCGGCATTTGGGCAAAGGAATCCAATGTTTTCGAGGACGGCGACATTGAAGAAGCCCTGAACGCCGCCACGGCAATTGGCGATGATCGCTTGCAGAAGCGCTCCCAGGGCTACGTGGTGCCCGAGTCCTTTACCCATGGCACGTCGGAGCAGCGGGTACGCTGGTTCAAGACAGGTTTTACGGCAACCGATCTTGGCCAGTGCGATACGTTTAAGACGGACCAGCTCTGAAGTAACGTAAGCTTTCCAGTATTGGTTTCACCCCGCCACGACACTAAATTGTGACATGAGTTGTGTTGTGGGAGGTAACGAAAAGGCGCAGCGTCCCCTCTGAAATTGGACACAAAGGCGCTGCCCATGACTGCTACCGACCTACCCCGCGAAAAGGTTTATGTCCACGCCCTGTTTGTGCGGGTGTTCCACTGGATAAATGCCTTGGGGATGATCCTGATGATCATGAGCGGCTGGCGCATTTACAACGCCTCGCCGCTGTTTGATTTCAAGTTTCCAAACGGTATTACTTTGGGCGGCTGGCTAGGTGGCGCCTTGCAATGGCATTTCGCCGCCATGTGGCTCCTGGTGATCAATCTGCTTGTCTACGTGATTGTGGGCTTTGCCTCCGGACATTTCAGACGGCACTTTACCCCGGTATCACCGTCGTCGGTTCTGGGCGACGTGGCCAAGGCGCTGAAAGGAAAATTGCCCCACAGCACAACCACCTATAATGCCGTGCAGAAGGCAGCTTACATTGGCGTATTGTTGGCCATCGTCTTGACTATACTTTCAGGCGGCGTGGTGTGGAAACCCGTGCAATTTCAGGAACTGGGCCTGCTCATGGGCGGCTATGAGGGTGCCCGCCTCGTGCATTTCTTCGGCATGACGGCGATCTGTGCCTTTATTGTAGTGCATTTAACCTTGGTGTTGCTCGTGCCCAGCACACTGATACCCATGATCATAGGCTGGGCGCGCAAAGGCAAACACGAGCAGGAGGCAAGCCATGAACTCTAAACTGCTGTTACAGCCGTCAAAATCACTCGTGAATATTGAGCGCCGCCTGTTCATGAAAAAAACCCTGAGCCTCGGCGCGTTGGCCATGCTCACCGGTTGCGATGCAACCGATCCTTCCATCACGGACCGCATACTTTCAACCATGTCGCGGTGGAATGACGAGGTTCAACTGGCGATTTTCAATCCCAACAAGCCAGCTCCCGTTTACACCGAAGCGGACATCACCGATCCGTTCCCCTTCAATGGCTATTATCCGGAAGCAAAAGCGCCAATCGTGGCGGAAGCCGGCTTCAAGCTGGAACTCTCCGGCCTGATCGGCAAGAAGGAAAGCTGGACCCTTGAACAGTTGCGCAGCCTTCCGCAGGAGTCGCAGATCACCCGCCACATCTGCGTTGAAGGCTGGAGCGCCATCGGCAAATGGGGTGGCGTGCGTTTCAGTGATTTTCTGCACCTGATTGAGGCGGATACGAGCGCCAAGTATGTGGGCTTCAAATGCGCCGACAACTACCATTCCAGCATTGACATGGCGACCGCCCTTCATCCGCAGACGATCCTGGCGCTCACCTTCCGTGATCAGGTCCTGCCGACCAAATACGGATTCCCGATGAAGCTGCGCGTGCCGACCAAACTGGGCTTCAAGAACCCCAAGCACATCATGGCCATGTTCGTGACCAACGAATATCCCGGCGGCTTTTGGGAAGACCAGGGTTATAACTGGTTCAGCGGTTCGTGAGCGGTTTGCTCGCGCGCGCTCACAACACGGTGAATGTCAGGTTCGTGTTTTGCTAGTTACTGCGTGCTTTTGCATTCTTCCTCCGGGACGATGAAGTCTCGTATACAGAGGAAACAACCACATGATTAAATATGCAATCGCCGCCACCATAGCTGGCCTCTTCACCATCACTCCCGCATTCGCCGACGAGATGATGAAGTGTGATGAAGCCAACATGATGAAAATGGATATGATGGTCAAAGAGACGACCGATCCCGCCATGAAGAAGCAGATGGAAATGGCCATGGGCGAAATGACCATGGCCATGGATGCGATGAAGGCCAGCAAGATGGACGAGTGCGAGATGCACCTGAACAAGGCGGCCATGGAACTCAAGGCAAAATAATCACAGCTGAATGAAAAACGGGCGCTGGCAACCGGCGCCCGTTTGAATCTGTCGAGGCAAGGCCTAACCCTTGTTCATTGCACCCTTGATGAGGGCAACGACGACCATGGCAATTGCGCCGCCAATGCCGCCACCAGCGATATCCTGAATGATTGCGCCAATGTCCATGCCGCCTGCGGCAGCTCCTGCTGCGGCATCTACGGGCATCGCAGCACCACCAAGTGCCCAGTTAAGAATTTGACCCCCGATGACACCTCCAACAACACCAGAAATCGTGTTGCCTGTAGTGCCGAGGCTCTTTTCTGGCATTGCCTTGCCAGCAGCGTTACCGCCGATGGCACCGACGATCAGTTGGATAATAAGCGACGTAATGTCCATTTTGGTTTCCCCTTTGTGGACGATCACTGGCTCGCTGCCAGTACGTAAATATAGCAGAATTTCCATGACAACTCAAAGCCGGAAAATCCCTGCTCACTCCTGCGGAAAGCGTGGAAAATTTCAGTAGGCATTTTCGCTTTTGAGCAATGCCAGTGGCGTGCGCGCCAGGATCTTTACATCAAACATCAGCGACCAGTGATCAATGTAATCGAGATCATATTTGACGCGCTGTTCAATTTTTTCACGCGTATCGGTTTCGCCGCGCCAGCCGTTGATCTGTGCCCAGCCGGTAATTCCGGGGCGCACCTTGTGGCGGGCGAAATAGCCATCAACAACCTGCTCGTAAAGCGTATCGGCGGCCTTGGCCTGGGTGGCATGGGGGCGCGGCCCGACAAGCGAAAGCTGGCCGGTTAACACATTGAATAGTTGGGGTAATTCATCAAGTGAAGTTCTGCGGATGAAACGGCCTACGCGCGTCACCCTTGGGTCACCCTTGCTGACCAGCGTTGTGGCATTCGCATCGCACCGGTTCGTGTACATTGAACGGAATTTGAAAACCTCAATCAATTGATTGTTGAAGCCGTAACGCTTCTGTTTGAAAATAACTGGCCCCTTGCTTTCAAATTTGATTGCCGCGGCAACAGCCAGCATGACAGGAGCAAGCAGGACAATTGCCGTGCCAGCCACTACGCGATCAAAAACATTCTTGAGAAACAGCCCCCAGCCCATCAGAGGCCGGTCAAATACCGCAAGCAGGGGCAGGCGGCCAATATGGGTATAGGCATTGGAGCTGAATTTCAGGGTTGAGGCCCGGCCACTGATTCGGATGTCGACGGGTAATTCCCATAACCGTTTCAGAATGCCTAGAAGGCGGGTTTCCGCAGAAAGTGGAATGGCCACGATGATGAGGTCAACGCGGTTGTTGCGGGCATAGGTCGCAAGGTCGGTAATTTTTCCGATCTTCTTGTGCTCGTGGATGGGTTGGGGGCTGCGGACGTTATCACGATCATCAAACAGGCCGATGACTTCAACATCCAGCTCCTGGGATGTTTCAAGGGCATTCAAGGCATCTTCCGCCACCTTGCCGCCGCCGACAATGGCAATGCGCTTGCGAAACCTTCCCTGTCTTGCAACGGGCCGTGCCCAGACCTGTGCCACGAGGCGGCTGAGGGCCAGATAGGATGTTATAACCACAGTCCAGTAAAGGAGCCATCGCGGCTCAAGGGAAATGAGGAAGTAATCAAGAAATTTATAGGCTGCCCCGCCGGTTATGAGGAGTGTCGAAGTTGCTTTCAGAAAAGTCCAGCCGCCGCTCAGCAGGGCAGGTGCCTTGTAAAGCCCAAGGTCACGCAGCAGCAACACGCAGAGAAACGCCAATGCGAGCGAAAAGAATGTGATGATCGAAGCCCCATTCGGCAAATCAAGCCGGCTCGCAAAAGCCGTCGAATAGAATATCGCCGCCGCAAAGAAGACGATAAAGTCCATGGCCTTTAGCAGGCGCTGGACAACCTCATTGTCGACATAGCTTTTGACGGTATTTGTCGCGTCGGACCGCACGTTCCCAACTCCATCCCGGGTACTTGTGGCTGGTGATGCAAGTTCGGAGCCATTTGCTTGAAATCCGGGGGAATCCTGTGGACGGGTCTTTTCGTTAACCTTGATGAGAATGGTTACTTCAGGGAGAATAGCGGCTCCGGAACGCCATGAACCCCCGGTTTGAGTGAAAAAAGGTCGCCCGACTGGGGCCAAAGCTCCAAAGCATCGGGGCTCATCCCGTCTCTTGCCGTTGTTATATAAAGTGTGGCGTAATCCGCCCCGCCAAAACCCACCGTTGTGACATGGGGGGCGGGAATCTGAACGGCGCGCAGCCGCACACCAGCGTTTGAGAACTGCGTAATCCGCGCACCGCCCCAATGGGCCACCCAGAGATTACCCTCGGAATCTACCGTTAACCCATCAGGCATGCCCTCTTCATGGGTGTAGGAGATCAGGACACGGCGGTTGCGCGGCGTTGGGTCCTTCGCTGAAATGTCATAGGCAAAGGTTTTCTTGCCCACGCTGTCGTTGAAATACATGATTTTGCCATCAAGGGAAAAGGCGGGACCATTGGAAACGGCAAAACCCACATCACCGAGAAAGCATTTACCATTCGGCAGCACACACCAGAGCGCGCCACGCGTGTCCGTTTCCTTGGCGTGCGAGCTGCCAACCCAGAGCCTGCCAAATTGATCCACCTTGCAGTCATTGTAGATAATGGCGTCACGGTCCTGTTCCGGTCTGGCAAAGTTCTTGGTGGCGCCGGTCTTGATGTTCAGGATGGAGAGACCCTGGGGATGGCTGACGATCAGAAGCTTGGGATTGGTAGTGGAGACAATGGCACCCAGAGGGGCTTTCAAGGCGATGGCGCGAACCAGGGTTTCGCCGCTTGCCGGGTCATGGATAAAGAGCTTGGGGTCATACAGGTCTATCCACAGCAGGCGCTTTGAAGCGGCATGCCAGATCGCTGCTTCACCCAATTTGTTGGATGCCGGATAGACATTTCGCAAGGCTGACATGTGTGTTTCCCCTAACCCGTTACTGGGCACTTTAAACTCAATCTTTGAACCAAGCTAGATTCTGGGCCAAGGCAGGTGTTCAAAGTAGTCCGTGTCTTGACTTGGGGCTGGCTCGTCCCGCACTCTGCTTGTTTGCAGGTTCGGGGCTACGCGTTTGACAGATACTCCAAATCGGTGGCGGCGTTATGCGCAGTGGGATGCACGGCCTCTGCGGCTTGACAAGTTTGCAGTGGAAGATGCGGCCCATGGTTTCTCTGCCTTCACCAGCCCCGCCGATCCGAAACCAGGCGTCTCCATAAAGTCGGGACGGATTGCAAGCATGGACGGCGTACTGGCCCATGACTTCGACATGATCGATGAGTTCATTGCCCGCCACCACATTGATCCCGAAGTCGCACCCGAAGCCATGGCGATGGATTCCGGCTTGGTCGCGCGCATGCTGGTGGACATGAATGTGCCGCGCGAACAACTGGTGCGGTTGGCCCATGGTATGACGCCGGCAAAACTGGCTGATGTCGTCTCCCGTCTCAATGCGCTGGAAATTGCCTTTGCCTACTCGAAAATGCGGGCACGAAAAACCCCGGGCAACCAGGCCCATGTGACCAACGCCAAGGATGATCCCCTGCAGCTCGCAGCCGACGCGGCAACGGCGGTTGCTTTCGGCTTTGATGAAATTGAAACCACCATGCGGGTATCGCGCAATGCCTGGTCCAATGCTGTGGCCTGTGCGGTGGGTTCGGCCGTTGGCCGCTGGGGCGTGTTGTTCCAGTGTTCAAGCGAGGAGGCCGAGGAACTGCGTATCGGCATGGCGGGCTTTACGTCATACGCAGAAACCGTTTCGGTCTATGGCACCGAAAAAACCTTCATCGATGGTGATGATACGCCATGGTCGAAGGCCTTTCTGGCTGCGGCCTATGCCTCGCGCGGCATCAAGATGCGCTGCACCTCAGGCGCTGGCTCCGAATTGCTCATGGGTTTTCATGAATCAAAATCGCTGCTTTATCTTGAAGCGCGTTGCCTGTGCTTGCAAAGAGGGATGGGCGCGCAAGGCACGCAAAATGGCGGCATTGATGGTGCACCGCTCACCGCAACAATTCCCGGCGGCATCCGCGAATTGATGGCGGAAAATCTCATTGCCGTTTGGCTCGATTTGGAATGCGCCTCCGGCAACGATGCACGCTCGACAGAATCTGAGATTCGTGTGGGCGCAAAAATCCTCCCCTTCCTGATCTCGGGTTCCGATCTCATCTGCTCCGGCTTTGGCTCCATCCTCGCCTATGACAATTCCTTCAATCCTTCCTTGCTCAATGGCGAGGAGATGGAAGATTTCCTCGTTCTGCAGCGCGACTTCGAGGCCGACGGCGGATTGACACCGCTGCCCGAGGAACGCGCTTTGGATTTGCGGAGCCGCGCCATTGAAGCCATCTCTGCCGTGTTTGAAGAACTGGGCCTGAGCAAGCCCACGGCTGACATGAAGCAAAGTGTGCTGGTGGCGTCTGGCTCCGATGAAACCCGAAGCTATTCCCCGCGTGATGTTGCCAGGATCAGCGAGGCCATCAAGGAGCGCGACATCTCGGTGATCGACGTGATCAAGGCCCTGGTCAAACGCGGCTTTGGTGAAGAAGCACAGAACTTGCTGTTTCTCGTGAAGCTCCGTGTTTCGGGTGACTACCTGCAAACCTCCGCCATGGTGAGGAAGGGAAAAGTTGTCAGCGCCGTAAATGATCCCAATACCTATCTGGGCCCCGGCACCGGCTACCGCGTTTCAGAGGAAAGACGCCTTGAACTCAATTCCATCCGCGACGTGCTGGATCAGAAGGAAGTCCTGTGCCAGGAAGCCCTTCATGAAAAGGAAGAAGCCAAACGAATTCAGTATCGCGTCGTGGGGCCTGCAGGGCAGGGGACGGATAAAAAGGAAGTGGTGATCGGAATCAGCCCGGCCTTTGGCTTGAACCTGTTCCAGACCACGGCGGGGCATCGTCTATCCGATGTCCTGAGAGTCATGATTGACGCAATTGAAAAGCGCGGCCTCAAAGCCCGTATTGTGCGCTTCAAGCATACGGCTGATACGTCATTCCTCGGCATCTCGGCGGCAAGGCTTTCAGGTTCGGGTATTGGCATCGGCATTCAGGCCAAGGGAACGGCGGTCATTCACAGCCGTGACCGCTTGCCCCACAACAATCTTGAACTCTTTTCCAACGCGCCCATCACCAAGTTGGAGCACTACAAGGGTTTTGGTGCAAACGCGGCGGCCTATGCCCTGGGCGAAATGCCGGAGCCCGTGGTGGTACCAACCCGTGGTGAAGCCATGGGGTCGCGCTACCATGCGCGCGTTGCCTTGATCTACGCGATTGAAACCGGATTGACGGCGGAAGGTGCAGCCCCTGAAGATATCGAAGTACGGTTTACGGGGACAAAGTCATGACCGAGAAGCTCACGGTAGCCGATTATCCACTGGCTGAAACCAGAAGTGACAAAATTCGCGGCCAGCGCGGCAAGTCGCTTGATGAAATTACCCTGGATGCTGTTATGGCGGGCAAGGTGATCATGGAAGATTTGCGCATTACGCCCCATGCCCTTGCCGACCAGGCCGAAATTTCCCGCGCCGCAAAGCGTCCGACCCTCGCGCTGAATTTTGAGCGCGCCGCCGAGCTCGTGGGCGTGCCCCAGGATTTCATCATGAGTTCCTATGAGATGCTGCGCCCCGGACGGGCAAAATCCAAGGAACAGTTGTTGGAAGTCGCAAAGACGTTTCGCCAGACTTACAAGGCAGAACGCATGGCAAAATTCATTGAGGAAGCCGCCGACGTCTATGAACGCCGCGGCCTCTTCACCTATCGTTTTTAGGAAAGCAGAGTTGATTTTAACATTGATGTATTTTCCTTCGCCCCTTGGGGGAGAAGGAGGGGCCCATGCGAAGCATGGGAGGATGAGGGGGGACAGGTGATTCAATTGCTGGACCTGCTCCCCCTCACCTTCCCAACACTTGCGTGTTGGGCCCCTTCCTCTCCCCGCCGGGGCGAGGAAAAATAGGGAATATCCGATGTCGTGGAAAACCAAATACCGTTCGATCTACTACGAAGGGGCTCCAGAACCCGACGATCTTGTCTTGCCTGTCAAAGAGACAGCACTTCTCGTCATCGACATTCAGAACACCTATCTGGAGCGGCCTGACCGCGCCAAACTCCCAAAGGCAGAACAGCTCCGCTTTGATGCCTGGACTCCTTTTCACGAACGCATGCACAATCAGGTCATCCCCCGCACTGCAGAACTGCTGAAGCTTTGCCGCGCCAAGGGCATTGAATGTCTCTTTGCCCGCATTGCCTCCCATACGACCGATGGCCGCGACCGTTCGCTTTCGCAAAAGATGCCGGGCTGGAACAATCTTCTGCTGCCGAAGAATGAGAAGCCGTCACAATTGGTGTCAGCACTCGCTCCGGTTGGTGATGAAATTGTTGTGACCAAGACCACGGATTCAGCCCTCACTGGCACCAACCTGCGGCTTATTCTGCACAATCTCGGTATCAAGAATGTGATCTGTGTTGGCATCTTCACTGATCAATGCGTGTCGTCAACGGTGCGCAGCCTGGCCGACGAGAGCTACAGTGTGGTGGTGGTGGAGGATTGCTGCGCTGCGGGATCTGACGCTTTGCACCATAAAGAGCTTGAAATTATCAACATGATTTACTGCCATGTCATTTCGAGTAGGGAACTCATCGCCATGATGGGCTTGGCAAAATGAGAAAATTGGACTTTAGTATAGGATTGACCGACGCAAGGTACCCGAATCGCAGATTGTCGGCAATGGGGGCGTAAACGTAATCAGGGGAATGGAGGGGCTTTCATGGCTCAAGCTAAAGTAATACGGGATGAAATAGAAGTTTCATCCATGAAAGATGTTCACAAGCTACACTCCAAGGCCATTGGCCTGATTGGTGTGTTGTTTTTGACGGTCACAGGCGCAGCGCCCATGTCGGCGATGTTGGGCAATGTGCCCTTTGCAGCGGGTTATGGCATTGGCATCCACACGCCAGCGGCCTTCGCGTTGGCGACCATCGTGTTGACGATCTTCTCAATCGGCTATGCGGCCATGGCTGCACGGGTTTCAACGGTTGGTGGCTTCTATTCCTTTATCAGCCAAGGTCTCGGTCGTGAGGTTGGCATGTCAGCCGGCATCACATCGCTGGCCTGCTACAGCATTTTCGAAGCCGCGCTGACGGGCTTGTTTGCCTTCTTCGGCAATTCTTGGATCGCTTCCCATCTCGGCATCAACGTGCCGTGGCTGGTTTTGGCGCTCGTCATGATTGCTGCGACTTCTTTCCTGTCCTATCGCGATGTTAAGCTGTCGGTGCAGGTTTTGGGCGTTGCCCTTATCCTTGAGGTTGTGATCCTCGCGATCTTTGCAGTTGGCGTGATCTCCGCAGACAGCGGCACCAGTTTCTCAGGTGAAGCACTCAACATCTTCAATGTTGCTGTTCCGGTGACCGAGCAAACGGTGGGCACTGTAACCATTGGTGCGGGTGCTGCTGCCGTGGGTATTTTCATGGCCTTTTGGTCGTGGGTCGGCTTCGAAATGGCGCCAAACTATGCCGAGGAATCACGCGATGCCAAGCGCATCGTGCCGCAATCGCTATATATCTCGGTTATTGGTCTTGGCATTTTTTATGTCATTATCAGCTGGTGTGCCGTCTCCGCTTTCCCGACCGAAGGTGACATGCTGACCAAGGCCTTCGCCGACTCCGGCAACTTCTATCTGGCACCCATCGAACTCTTCGTGGGCACTTGGGCAAAGGAACTGATGGCGATTCTCATCCTCACCAGCTCGCTTGCCTGCGGCATGGCCTTCCACAATACGGCGGCCCGCTACATGTACTCGCTCGGCCGCGAGGGTGTGATCCCGGCGGCACTTGGCCAGACCCATGCGGTTTACAAGAGCCCCCATGTGGCCTCAACAGCGCAGACAGCGCTGGCCGCGGCGTGGGTTATTCTCTTTGCCCTGTTCAATGGCTTCAGTGATCCCAACGCCCAGGCCTATCTCGGCGTCTATACACTGTTTGCAGTGTTGGGAACCGGGCTTCTGCTGGTTCTGCAGGCCATCGTGTCCATCGCCATCATCGTTTATTTCCAGAGGAATGGTGGCGGCAACACCTTTACAACCATGATTGCACCGATCGTTTCATTCGTGGCACAGGTCTGGCTTGTCTATCTCCTTGTGGACAATCTTCCGACCTTCGCGGGCAGCAGCGCATTTGCCAACAGCATCCCTTGGGTGGCGCTGGCGATTATCCTGGTGGGCCTCGCTTGGGGCTTCCTGCTGAAGTCGATGAATCCGGAGGCCTACAAGAACATCGGCCACATGGTGAACAACGATTGATCCAGGCTGATTGACGAAACAGGGGGACAGCGGGTTACTGCTGTCCCCGTTTTTGTTTGTAAGGGAGAAATTCATGTCTCAGTCATTGAAAGGACGCTCTGTCATTGTCACTGGCGGCAGCAAGGGGATTGGCAAGGGCATCGCCCGGGTTTTTGCGGGAGCGGGTGCCAAGGTATCGGTCCTTTCCCGCAATTTGTATGACGCGAAAGCCACGGCAGATGAAATTGGCCACGGGACCTTTGGCGTGAATGGCGATGTGACGTCACTGGCCAGTATGGAAGCAGCGATGAAAACCGTTGCCGACAAGAACGGTGCGATTGATGTGCTCTGCGCCAACGCCGGAATTTTTCCACCCGCACGATTGGAAGACATGACATCAGAGCAATGGGACGAAGTGATCGACACCAATCTTAAGGGCACCTTCCATGCGATCAAGGCGGCCATTCCCTACCTGAAAAAATCTGACCAAGGGCGGATAGTGATTACCTCGTCCATCACCGGACCGATTACCGGCTTTCCAGGCTGGACCCATTATGGCGCCTCGAAAGCGGGCCAGCTCGGCTTCATGCGCACCGCCTGCATCGAACTGGCGAAATACGGCATCACCGTCAATGCCGTGATGCCCGGCAACATCGTCACCGAAGGCCTGGTTGGCATGGGCGAGGAGTATCAAAAATCCATGGCCGCTTCCGTGCCCTTGAAGCGCTTGGGCAGTGTTGAGGACATCGGCTACGCCGCACTCTACTTCGCTTCCAAGGAAGCGGCCTATGTGACGGGACAGACCATCATAGTCGACGGCGGGCAGATCCTGCCTGAAAGTCTGGATGCCCTGGCGCAGGCCTGACCCAATTCCGTCATTCCGGCGAAAGCCGGAATCCCATTGACGTCATACAGATTCCGGCGTTCGCCGGAATGATGTGTGGACGGCCTCCGACGGCATCTATGTGCCATACTGGGTGTCGTAACAACTCAGCAAAGGAGACCGCCCATGGAACATGTTATACCCTGAATCCGAAGGAGTGGATTTTCAGGTGTGGTTGTGAT
>CAZAMS010000259.1:0-5822 GCA_964486305.1 uncultured Aestuariivirga sp. | reverse complement strand
CAAATCGTTGAAAAAGCTCGTCACGGCTGGCTGGCATGGTGGTCTATGGTCCCAAAAAACAAGAAGGTTGAGCCTGCTATTGCATTTACGCCAAGCTTGGGCAATAAGACGCGCCACCTCGCCGGTTTTTTCCGGCTTCGTTATTGCGCTCAGCGGGCGTAGCTCAGGGGTAGAGCACGACCTTGCCAAGGTCGGGGTCGAGGGTTCGAATCCCTTCGCCCGCTCCAATTTTCCAAACACTTCCGAATCAGGAAATTTTGGTAATGAATTCATGGAGTTCATTAAAGCCGTTCAATTGCTTGAAGCGTGGGTGATGGGTCGGCGCCTCCGCGTGTTCCAGTGTCCAGGTCAATTCATGGGGAATGAAAACGCCCCAGCAGCCGGCGGCAATGGCGGGCACAATGTCTGATTTCAGGGAATTTCCGACCATGACAGACCGGTCCGGCCCTTCCCCGTGCCGGTCAAAAATGCGCTTGTAGGTTTGGGGGGTCTTGTCGCTTACGATTTCAATGCCATCGAAAAGTTCACCCAGGCCGGATTGGGCAAGTTTGCGTTCCTAGTCAAAGAGATCACCTTTGGTGATCAGGACAAGACGAAAGGACCTGCTCAATTCTTCCAGGGTTTCCCGGACATGGGGCAGAGGCAAGATGGGATGCGCCAGCATTTCGCGGCCTGCGCCCAGAATTTCCTGAATGATTGGGGCTGGAACCCAGCCATTGGTTACGTCAATGGCCGTTTCAATCATCGACAGGACAAAGCCCTTTGTGCCGAAGCCATAGAACTGCAGGTTTCTTTTTTCGGCTTGCAACAGGCGCGTGCTGAGATCGGCTCCTTCGGCGTATCCTGCCAGAAGCTCGACAAAGCGGGCTTCGGTGAGTTTGAAGAAATGCTCGCTCTGCCAGAGGGTGTCATCGGCATCTATTCCGATTGTCGATAATTTTCGTGGCACCGAACAATCCTTCAACAATTCGTTGTGGTGTTGACGCAAATGCCTGTTTCTTGACAGGACGGCCGGAAGAAGTCTAGGTTCCGATCAGGCGTTATTGAATTCTCGTTCAACAAACGGATATGGTCATCGTGCGTATTCATCTCCTTCTGGCAACAGCGTTAACTTTGGCTCCGGTCGCAGCGCCTTCGAGTGCCGAGCAAACTTCGCTCACCGTAATGACTTTTAATATTTGGGGTGGCGGCGCGAATGAGCAAAAACCTATCGATGAGACGATGGCTGTCATCAAAGCCGTGAATGCCGATATCATTGGTGTGCAGGAAACGCGTCTTGAGAGCGATCCCTGCACCGCCGAGGTCTGCCCTGCTGCGGGTGAAAGTGTTGCCAAGAAATTGGCGGATGCGCTTGGCTATTTCGCCTATGATCAAACTGCCACCAATGATGCACTTTGGGCCAGTGCAATTTTGAGCCGCTATCCCATAGGCCAAGCCACGCCAAATGATCTCGGTGTTACTGTTGCAGGGCGCAAGGTGCAGGTGTTCAACATCCATCTTGATGATGCGCCTTATCAACCCTATCAGCTTTTAGGCATTGAGTATGGTCCATTTCCCTATCTCAAGACTGCCGACGAGGCAATCAAGGCAGCTAGGGAAACGCGAGGGCCTGCCCTCAAACTTCTGTTCGATGACATGGCATCAGCTGGTGAGGCGGATGCAACATTTGTTTTTGGCGATTTCAATGAACCATCCCACAGGGATTGGACTGAAGCTGCGGTTGAAACCGGGCGCCAGCCAATGGTCGTTGTCTATCCGACGGTGAAGGCTATTGAAGACAAAGGTTTTGTCGATACTTTCCGCGCCATATTTCCTGACCCTGCAACAAAACCAGCATTTACCTGGACACCGACAGGTGATCCTGCTGCAACCGATGACCACCATGACCGCATTGATTTTGCCTTAGCGCGCGCCAAGACACTTGAAGTTGTGGCCGCAGGTATTGTGGGGGAAAAGGCACCGGAGGCCGATATTGTGGTCACACCTTGGCCCTCGGATCACCGCGCAAGCTATGCTAAAGTGAAATTCTGAATTTTTTTGGTGTTCGCCCCGGGGAACTAATGCTCTCGCACGAACTAGGCTACTGGCTGCAGCAATTCCTGAATGCCTGCACGCTGGCGAGTTTTTACGTGCCGCTGGCCGTGGCCTTTGCCTTGGTCCAGGGCATTACCAACAAGATATTTTTGTCATTCGGCGATTTTGCGATGTATGCGGCCTTTGCCGCGATTTATGCGGGGCTTGCCAGCCTTCTCGCTGGAAACAACACGGCTGTCATTTTGGCGATGTCGCTGGCCTTGGCGGTCCTCTCCTCTTCTGCCCTTGGCCACTTTGCCGCCACCCACGTTTTTGCACCTCTTATTGGCCATACATCGCAGGCCTTCATGATTGCCTCCATTGGTGTTTCCATTGCCCTTCAGGAAGTCATGCGCCTTCAGGGCGGCGCCCGCGACCTTTGGATGATGCCGCTGTTCGATGGTGCGGCGCTCCGGATTTTCGATGGCACATTTCCGGTTCAAATCGGCGTCATGCAAATTATTGCGGTGGCCACTGCCGTTGTGGCTATCGGCAGCGTGTTCTTCATCATGCAGTTCACGGCAGCGGGCCGCTATTGGAAGGCGTGTTCCCAATCGGAACGCCTGGCGAAGCTCAGTGGCGTGGATACGCTCACGGTTTTGCGCTGGTCCTGTGTTGGCTCGGCAGCACTTGCCAGCGTTTCGGGCTGGATCATCGCCGTTTCCTATGGCGGCGTTACTTTTTCGATGGGGCTCATGTTGGGATTCAAGGCAATGGTTGCCTCCGTTATTGGCGGTTTTGGAACGATCAGCGGAGCCATCATTGGCGGAATATTTCTGGCTTTTACTGAAACCCTGTGGACAGCCGCATTTCCCTTGGCCTACCGCGACGTGGCGGTGTTTGGTTTTATTATCCTGATCCTCGTGTTAAAACCGGAGGGACTTTACAGTTCCGCCGCAAGGCGGGAAAGCGAGGATTAGATGATGGGCCGTTTAGCGTTTGTCATTTGCTGTTGCCTTGTCCTTGTCCTGTCGGCTTGTGAGGAGCAGGCCCCGCAACCTTTTTTGAAGATTGTTGGTGGCGGCTTCATATTCAATTACCGCTATTCCAAAATGACCTATGGATTTGTCGCAAGACAGCTCAAGCCCCTTCCGGAAGGCAGTGTGCTGGAAGCGAGTTTTGACCTGCCTGGTACCGAGCGGAAGTTTGTCATCACAAAACCTGTGAAAGCCGGACAACTGCAATATAGTTTTGAAACTGAAGCCTTACGCGGTGTGCAGAAAAACACACCCTATAAGGTGCAGCTCAAGCTTCTTGAAGCAAATACGGGCAAGGAACTTGCTGTTGTCGAGCAGGTTTTCAAATTGGATGTCGATCAGGAAGGATTGCCAACCAAGGCGCCCGTTGTTGGCATTGGCTATCAGACCGCGCCCGATTGATCGTTATTCTATTTTGACTGCGGTCCCGGCTGCGGTTACCATCAGCATGCTGCCATTGGTGCCAACGGTTTCATAATCGAGATCAACGCCGATCACCGCGTTTGCACCGAGTTGCTCGGCCTTGTCGGTCAATTCGCCAATAGCGGTCTTGCGCGCGTCATTCAAAACTTTTTCATAGGAACCGGAACGGCCACCGACGATATCGCGGATGGAGGCAAATAGATCGCGGAAGAGATTGGCGCCGAGAATGGCTTCTCCTGCGACAAGCCCCATGTATTCAACAATGCGTTTACCTTCGACGTTGTGGGTGGTGGTGACCAGCATGTTTTCCTCCTATCTGCGCAGCTTAATCTAGTGACGAAAATGGCGAATGCCGGTGAAAATCATGGCAAGACCCGCATCATCGGCAGCGCGAATGATTTCATCGTCCTTGATCGAGCCACCGGGCTGGATAATGGCTGTGGCGCCTGCCTCCGCTGCCTGCAGCAAGCCATCGGCAAATGGAAAAAATGCATCGGAAGCCACAACGGAGCCATGGACAAGCGGCAGCGTCAGGCCTGCAGCCTTTGCGGCATCCTCGCTTTTACGAACGGCGATGCGGGCCGCATCAATGCGTGACATCTGGCCGGCACCGATGCCGACGGTTGCGCCATTCTTGGCATAGATGATCGCATTTGATTTCACATGCTTGGCAATCCTGAAGGCAAATTTCAGGTCCTTGAGTTCCGATTTCGAGGGCGCGCGTTTGGTGACGACCCGCAAATTCATCTCATCAACAGAGTAACCATCGCGGGATTGCACGAGGAGTCCGCCAATGATGGATTTCACCGAGATTGCCGGTGCATTTGAATTGGGAATCTCATTCAGAAGCAAGAGGCGAAGATTTTTCTTGGCGGCAATAATTGCACACGCACTCTCGTCGGCGCCCGGTGCAATGATGACTTCGGCGAAAAGTTTTGAAACCTCAAAGGCAGTTTCTTCATCAAGGCTGCGGTTGAATGCCAGAATGCCACCAAAGGCACTGATGGGATCGCAGGCAAGCGCCTTGCTGTAGGCTTCAAAAAGCGTGTGGCCAGTCGCAACGCCACAGGGGTTGGCGTGCTTGACGATGACGCTGGCGGCATCTGATTCATTTCTAAATTCAGACAGGCAATCCAAGGCCGCATCCGTATCGTTGATGTTATTGTAGGACAGTTCCTTGCCCTGAACTTGTTTGGCGCTTGCAACCCCTTTGCGTTGATCGGGGCTGCTGTAGAGGGCGGCGGTTTGATGGGGGTTTTCACCATAGCGCAGGGTTTGAATGCGCTTGCCGCCGGTTGCAAAGTAGTTTGGCATGGTATCCCCGAGTTCGGTGGAAAACCACTGGGCAATGGCCGCATCATAGGCGGCGGTCCTGGCGAATGCCTTGGCTGCAAGTGAGCGGCGGGTTGCTTCCAAAGTGTTTCCGTCGTTGGCGCGGAGTTCTGATAACACGGTCGCGTAATCTTCAGGGCTTACGACAACGGTGACCCGGCCATGGTTTTTTGCAGCCCCCCGGATCATCGCGGGGCCACCCACATCAATATTCTCAATGGTGGTGTTCCAATCGGATTTTTTCTCGACAGTTTCTTCAAACGGATAAAGATTGACCACGAGAAGATCAATGTCGCTGATGTCATGGTTTTTTTTAGCGCTCTCGTGGGCGGCATCGCTTCGTACGGCCAGCAGTCCGCCGTGAATTTTGGGATGCAAGGTCTTCACCCGGCCATTCATGATTTCCGGAAAGCCCGTAACTGCGGCAACATCAGTGACTGCGATACCGGCGGACTGCAAAGCCTTGGCTGTGCCGCCGGTTGAGATGATTTCTATGTTAAGCGCTGCAAGGGCCCGGGCAAATTCGACCATTCCGGTCTTGTCGGAAACGGAAATCAGCGCGCGCCTAATCGGATTGGCCATCGAAAGTGTCCCAGAACTATAGTGCAGATTAGGCACATAGCGCGCTTTCCACTCAGGTGAAACCACCTGAGCGAAAAGAAATCGCGCCAGATCAATAGACTGGAGCATGTTCTTATCGGCAAAGTCGTGCAACCCCGGATCAAGTCCGGGGCAGGCCTTTGCTGGAACATGCTCTGGCGTGCCGGGACAATTAGGCCACTAGTGTTCTGTAATTAACATTTGCATCCGAGTCTGGAATTGTGATTCAGTTTTGGCATGACGCACGCACAAATTCGGATTGTTCTGGAGCGGAAAGCCCGCGCTGCACTGAACGGACTGCTCTGCGATGGCAATACGCCTCAGAAGATCGTCAAGCGCGCACGGATCGTTCTGATGAACGCGGATGGGTTTGGAGTCTCGGCGATCATGCGCGAGGTCGGAGTTTCGAAGACCACG
>CAZAMS010000258.1:0-2971 GCA_964486305.1 uncultured Aestuariivirga sp. | reverse complement strand
CGGAGCGACAGGTTTCGGCATCCGTCTTGATGGCGGTACGGCCTATTCCGGTGCCGTTGTCACACGCTGGTATGACTCGCTTCTCGAAAAGGTAACGGCCTGGGGCTCGTCACCCGACGAGGCAGTGGCGCGAATGGGCCGGGCGCTCCGGGAGTTTCGCATTCGGGGCGTCTCCACCAATCTCCAATTCCTTGAGGGGCTCATCGCCCATCCCAGGTTTCTGAATGGCGACTACACCACGCGCTTCATAGATGAGACGCCAGAACTCTTCGCCCTGCCACAGCGCCGCGACCGTGCAACAAGGCTATTGAACTTCATCGGCGATGTCATCGTCAATGGTAACCCCGAGGTGAAGGGGCGATCGAAGCCGAAACGCCTCCATCCGCCGAAGGTGCCGGACCTGCGGGGCACCTCAGCCGGACCCGGCCTGAAGCAGCTCTTGGATGAGAAGGGCCCGCGAGCAGTGGCCGATTGGATGAAAGCGCAACAGAAGCTCCTTTTCACCGATACAACGATGCGCGATGCCCACCAGTCGCTTCTGGCAACCCGCATGCGCACCCATGACATTGAGAAGATTGCACCGGCCTATGCCATCCTGCTGCCGGACCTGTTTTCAGTCGAGTGTTGGGGCGGGGCAACCTTCGATGTCGCCATGCGTTTCCTGAAGGAAGACCCGTGGGAGCGGCTGGCGAAGCTGCGCGCCGCGATGCCCAACCATCTCCTGCAGATGCTGTTCCGCTCAGCCAACGCTGTCGGCTACACGAACTATCCTGACAATGTCGTTGCATATTTCGTGGACCGGGCCGCCGGTGCCGGAATCGATATCTTCCGCGTGTTCGATTCCCTGAACTGGGTCGAGAACATGAAGGTGGCGATGAATGCCGTGCTTGAGTCCGGCAGGATTCTTGAGGCGGCCGTATGCTACACCGGCGATATTCTCGATCCCAGGCGGCCGAAATACGATCTCGACTACTATGTGAAGATCGCGAGGGAACTGGAGCGGGAAGGTGCCCATATTCTCGGAATCAAGGACATGGCGGGCCTGCTGAAGCCGCCCGCTGCAAAACTGCTGTTTTCCACCCTCAAGCGCGAACTCACAATCCCGATACATTTCCACACCCATGACACGAGTGGTATTTCCGCCGCCACCGTGCTTGCGGCGGCAGAGGCGGGCGTCGATGCCGTCGATGCAGCCATGGACTCCATGAGCGGCCTCACCTCCCAGCCACCTTTAGGCTCCATCGTTGCGGCCCTGCGCGGCACGCCCCGCGATCCGGGCTTCGATCCGGAAGCTATCGAAACAATTTCTGAATATTGGGGCCGGGTGCGTGAGCTCTATGTGGGTTTTGAATGCGATGTCCGCTCGGGAACGGCGGACGTTTACCGTCACGAGATGCCCGGCGGCCAGTATACCAATTTGCGTGAACAGGCCCGCTCGCTTGGCATCGAAGAGCGCTGGCATGAGGTGAGCAGGGCCTATGCAGAAGTAAATGGCATCTTTGGCGATATCGTGAAGGTGACGCCGTCCTCGAAGGTCGTGGGCGACATGGCCCTGATGATGGTGACGGGCAATCTCACGGTTGCCGATATCCTCGATCCTGCCAGGGAGATCAACTTCCCCGAGTCGGTAGTTTCACTGTTTAAGGGCGAGATCGGCCAGCCGCCTGGCGGTTTCCCGCAAGCCTTGCAGAGGAAGATCCTCAAAGGCGATGCGCCGCTCACGCAGAGGCCCGGTGCTGTGATGCCCCTGACAGATTTCTCCAGCGTGCGCGTCACCGCCGAAACCGAGTGCGGGCGAAGCCTGACTGACGAAGAGTTTGCAAGTTACCTCATGTATCCGGCCGTGTTTACCGAATTTGCCCGCGTAAAAGCGGCTTATTCCGACCTTACCGTATTGCCGACCAATGTTTTTTTCTATGGCTTGCCGCCCAATGAAGAGTTCACCATTGAAATTGACAAGGGCAAGGCGCTCATTGTGAGTTATCTGACCACTAGCGAGCCCGACGAAGACGGCCATGTTACGGTCTATTTTGAACTTAATGGCCAGCCTCGCTCCGTCCGGGTTACCGATAGGTCACGCAAGCCAACGCGGGAAGCACGCCCTAAGGCTGATCCGCAAAATCTGTCCCATCTTGCAGCACCTATGCCGGGACTGGTGGTATCGGTATCCGTGGGGCAGGGGCAGCGGATCAATAAAGGCGATGTGATCCTCAATCTCGAAGCCATGAAGATGCAGATGAGTGTCGTGGCTGAGCGCCCTGGAACCATCGAAAAGCTTTTCGTCAAAGTCGGCGAACAGGTTGATGCGAAGGATCTGCTTGCGGTGATTGAAGCCAGCCCGGCATCGAATTGAGCGGGACCGATGCGGTGAAGATCGCAAGTCAAAGAGGGGTGAAGGACATTTCAGTCATCGCCTCCATCAAAACTAAAACGCTCCCAGACTCTAGATCACGATGATTTTGGATTGAATCCATCCAAAATCATAAACGTGATCGAAATCAACAATCTGGAGCATGATGTTATCGCCAAAGTCAGTCAACTTTGGCGCATCATGCTCTACCTTTGAAACCAACACCCCTAGACAATCGTTCCACAGCGAGTAACGATGCTTTTCAAAAAAAATTCAGTCTGTTGTTGGAGGCGTAAACAATGACACCGGTATTAGCGTTTCTCATTCTATGTCTGCTCTTTCCCTTCACTCTCGTGTTGCGCAGTAACAGCCTGGCACGGGCGAAGACGGGCTTGGCAAGTGCCTATACGTTTTTGAGCTGTTTGATTGCTATTTGCGTTGGGTTGGAACTGACCAGGTTAGTGCTCTGACCGCTTCGAACGGCGAACGCTCACTTCTCTTCCGTCATGTATGGACGGCCTCGACTTTGCAAGGTGCTTTTGGCTTGGATGGGGCGAAGAGAGGAGCGGTCATGTATACGGCCTCCGATTGCAGGTTTTATCTGCGGGCCAAGATGTGTTC
>CAZAMS010000257.1:0-13874 GCA_964486305.1 uncultured Aestuariivirga sp. | reverse complement strand
GCGTCGGACCAGAAAATCTCCTGGGTGCCATTGCCATGGTGCACATCGAAATCAACCACGGCCACCCGTTCCGCATGATAACGGCTGCGGGCATAACGGGCGGCAATGGCCACCTGATTGAACAGGCAGAAGCCCATGGGTTTCCTTGATTCCGCATGGTGGCCGGGCGGACGGAGCGCGCAGAAGGCGTTGTCCGCCTGCCCCGTAAACACAGCGTCAACAGCGGCGGTTGCCGCTCCCACGGCGCGAAGGGCCGCTTCCAGGGAGCCCGGTGACATCACTGTATCGGGATCGACGTATTCCACGCCTTCTTCCGGGGACATGGAGAGGATGTGGCGCAGATGGTCCTCGCTGTGGGCGCGGAGAATGTCTTCTTCTTTGCCGAGGGGCGCCAATTGGCGCTTTAAACCAGCAAAGTGGGGAGCTTCCAAAATCCTGTTGATGACCTGGATGCGATCCACCCTTTCCGGGTGGCCTTCGGGTGTCAGATGATTAAGGCTGGAGGGATGGGTGTATAGAACCGTATTCATGGGCCTGCTATAGAGCGGCTCCTATGAAGAGTTCCACTGAAATAAGTTTGGCCGCTGGGGCGTTGAAGAAAGGCGAGCTTGTCGCTTTCCCGACCGAGACGGTCTATGGCTTGGGCGCTGACGCCACCAGCGATCAGGCAGTAGCCAAGTTATTTGCGGTCAAGGGAAGGCCCAGTTTTAACCCCCTTATCTCGCATGTCGCTGATGCTAACGCGGCTTTTGCGCTGGGTGTATTTTCTGAAGATGCGAAAAAACTGGCGGACGCCATTTGGCCCGGCCCCTTGACCATCGTTGTGCCGCGGGCGGCAAAATGCCCGGTTTCATTGCTGGCATCGGCGGGATTGCCCAGCATTGCGCTGCGCGTGCCTGATCACCATCTGGCGCTTGAGCTGCTGCGCGCTGTGGGCCGTCCGGTTGTGGCGCCGAGTGCCAATCTTTCGGGGCGTGTGAGTCCTACGACTGCCGCGCATGTGAAGCGCGGGCTTGGAAAGAAAGTAGCACTCATTCTTGATGGCGGCCCCTGCACAGTGGGCGTTGAATCAACGGTTGTGAGTTTCATGAAGAGCCACGCCACGCTGCTGCGCCCCGGCGGGCTTGAACGGGCTGCAATTGAACAAGCTTTGGGGCATGCGCTGGACATTGAAATGGATTCGTCCCAGCCCCATGCGCCAGGGCAGATGGAGAGTCATTACGCGCCGCAAGCGGTTTTGCGCCTGAATGCCACAGCGCCGCGCAAGGGCGAAAGCTACTTGGGCTTTGGCTCCAATGATCATGGCCCCTATACGCTTTCAGCGCGGGGCGATGTTATTGAGGCCGCCGCCAATCTCTTTCGCATGTTGCACGAGCTGGACTCCCTGGGGGTGAAAGCAATCGCGGTTGCCCCCATTCCCCATGAAGGGTTGGGGGAAGCGATCAATGACCGTTTGCGCCGCGCGGCGGCCCCGAGGCACAAGACATGACGCCAGACCTGTTGAACCAATTCGCCGCCATCGCTGGCGAGAAAAACGTTATTCGTGATGCTGCTGAGATGGCAGGCTATATGAAGGAATGGCGTGACATCTGGTTTGGAAAATCACCGCTCGTCCTGCGACCCTCCAGCACGGAAGAGGTTTCGCGCATTCTGAAACTCGCCAGCGAAACGGGCACTGCCATCGTGCCGCAGTCCGGCAATACGGGGCTGGTGGGTGGGCAAATTCCCCATGATAATGGCCAAGAATTATTGCTTTCGCTCGACCGCATGACGAAAATTTTAGACGTCGATGCGGCAGACAACACCATGACGGTTCAGGCCGGGGCGACACTCAAATCCGTGCAGACCGCAGCCGATGAGGCCGGACGCCTGTTTCCCCTGAGCCTGGCTTCCGAGGGATCGTGCCGGATTGGCGGCAATCTTTCCACCAATGCGGGCGGGCTTAATGTGCTGGCCTATGGAAGTGCGCGCGACCTGTGCCTGGGGCTCGAAGTTGTGTTGCCTGACGGTCGCATCTGGAACGGCCTGCGGCGTTTGCGCAAGGACAACACGGGTTATGACCTTAAGAACCTGTTTATCGGGGCGGAAGGCACGCTCGGGGTGATTACTGCCGCGGTTCTCAAGCTCTATCCAAAGCCACAAAGTCATGAGACTGCTTTCATTGCGGTTGCTTCATCGCAGGCGGCCGTTGATCTTCTGTCGCTAGCGCGGGACATGAGTGGAAACCGTGTCGTCGCCTTTGAGCTGATGCCCCGGATTGCCATGGATTTCACCGTGAAGCACATGGGCATCACTAACCCCTTGGCAGAATTCTCGCCGTGGTATGCCTTGAGCGAACTGGCTGACCCTGTTGCCGGCAGTTTTGAGCGTATCCTGGAAGAAGCCATGACGCGAGGGTTGGTGACCGATGCCACGGTGGCGCAATCGGAAACCCAGCGGCAGGCGCTGTGGGCCATCCGGGAGCTAATGCCAGAATCGCAGAAGTTCGAAGGGGGCTCTATCAAGCACGATATATCCGTGCCCGTATCCCAAATTCCGCAGTTTATTGCCGAGGCCACGCTTGCGGTGAATGCCTTTATGCCTGAGGCGCGGGTGATGTCCTTTGGGCACATGGGCGACGGCAACCTGCATTTCAATGTTTCGCAACCACCCGGCATGGACAAGAAAAAATATCTCGACAGCTGGAATGAAATGAACGCGGTGGTTTTTGAAGTTGTCCTGAAATTCGGTGGCTCCATCAGCGCCGAGCATGGCATCGGCCGGTTGAAAAAACATCACATGCCGGAGATCAAATCACCCGTTGAATTTCAGATGATGCGTAACCTGAAAAAACTTTTTGATCCCAGGAACATCATGAACCCAGGCAAAGTCCTGCCGTGATGATAACCTTTCGTGAACTTAAAGATGTGGACGTAGAAAGCGTTGTAACCTTATGGAAACGTTGCGAATTGACCCGTAACTGGAATGATCCGTACAAGGACATTAAATTTGCGCGGGAGGGCGAGACGTCGACTGTTCTGGTTGGCCTTGTTGAGGGACGTATTGTTGCCTCGGTGATGGTTGGCCATGACGGGCACCGGGGCGTTCTCTATTATCTCGCAGTTGATCCCGCGTTTCAAAAAAGAGGATTTGGAAAGGCTGCTGTTGCCGCCGCAGAGGCTTGGTTGCGCGAACGTGGCGTGTGGAAAATAAATCTCATGGTGCGCAGTGAGAACAAAAAGGCCGGACGCTTCTATGAGCGTATGGGTTACGAGATCAATCCGGTCATCAGTTTCGGCAAGCGCCTTGACCGCCTCTGATGGGTCGTCTGCCTTGATTCGGGCACGATCTTACTGTGGAAATACTGTCTGTTAAGGTTAACAATTTACTAACTTCCTAGCGGTCGCTGGATTGTTAACGATGTTTGTTAGATATTAAGCATTGTTAACAAACGGGACTTCGGCGGGTTTCGAGCGAAGACAAGTGGACGGCAGGAACTGACCTCGAGGAGAGAGAAGTGAATCCACTACCAAACAAGAACGAACGGGATGCCTTTGACAAAGCGCTTCCCGCAACTTCAACTGGCAAGACCGAACAAAAATCGGGTGAGTTGAGTCTTTCTGGAGCACATGCGCAGCCAGTGCCGTTTTTCAATATTGCCGGCCAGTTTGGCGCCAAACTGGTGCAGTACGCAAGACCGGGCGTGAGCAAAAAAGTCCTGGCGGCGATGGCGGAAGATCCAGATCCTGCCGCGTCACTGGCGAACATTCGCAAGCTCCTGGTTGGTCCCACGCACAAGCTGCACGACGCGATGTTTGAAGAAGTTGTCACGATTCTCGAGGAATCCGATCGCGAGGTTCAAATCTCCCTGCGGGCGCTGGACAGCCGCTGTGTAAAACTTTCCCATATCACCACTGAGCTTGTTACCTCTTCCATCGAAAGCAGGGACCAAAACCGCATTCAAATTGAACTTTTGCAAAAGGAAATCCAAAAGTCGGCGACTGCCCAGCAGGAAATGCTGTCCGAGATGTTTCTGGTGATCGATGCAAAAATCGAAGAACTGGCCACACAGGTCAGCCAGAAGGTTGAAGCCTTGGCAAACAAGATCGAAATTGACATGCGTGAGGCCACCGCAAATCAGGACCGGAAACTGCAGGAGCTGGAAGCAAAATGCCTGGTCAGCAGCAAGCCGGACCTCGAGAATCTTGGAACCCGTCTGGCCCACCTGGAAAAAAGGTCGAGCGGCGACCAGGATGACCTGCGTGAAGTTTTTGCCGGTGGCCTTTCGAGCCTGGCCGACCGCCTTAAGGCCTTGCGCGAAAACTAATCTGCGCCGTTCAAGCTCAACTCACCTAGAGCATGATGCGCCAAAGTTGACTGACTTGGCGATAACATCATGCTCCAAATTATTGATTTCGATCACGTTAATGATTTTGGATTGATTCAATCCAAAATCATCGTGATCTAGAGGAGGCTGAGCTGCGCCTTGGGTTTTGGCGGCGGTGTATTGCGTGCAATGACTGTGGGTTCAAAAACAAAATAGTCTTCGGGGGCCGGTTTCAGGAATTGTGCCACTTCCTCCGCCTCCACGTTTTTGACATCGAGCCACTGGGCAAAATTTTCCGGATGGATGACCACCGGCATGCGGGTATAGATTTGCGCGATGCCGTCATTGGGCGTGGTGGTAATAATGGCGGCGGTTTCGAGTTCCGAACCATCGGCACCCAGCCAATGCTCCCATAGTCCGGCGAAAGCAAAAAGGCCATGATCGGGGCGGTGAATGAAATAGGGAATTTTCTTGCCCGGCACATCCCCCAGCCATTCATAGTATCCATCGGCGGGAATGAGGCAGCGGCGGCGCCTCACGGCATTGCGGAACGACGGTTTTTCCAGAAGCGTTTCACTGCGCGCGTTGATTAGAGGCTTGCCCGGCTTGATTTCCTTCACCCAGGACGGGATGAACCCCCAGCGCACCAGGGAAAAATGCCGTTCATTGTTTTCGAGGCGAACTATGGCGATGGGGCTTTGGGGCGCCACATAGGTGCGGGGCGGAAAATCCAGCTCCTCCAGATAATGGAGCAGCGATCTTGTTTCTTCCGCCGATTTCCTGAAACTATAGAGGCCACACATGGAGCCAGCTTAACCCGATGACCGCCGCTCAACAATTCCCAAGGCTTGGAGCATCGGCTTGCGTCTGGAAAGACGGTCAGGTGCTGCTTATCCAAAGGGCAAAGCCGCCCGCAGGCCTGTGGAGCTTGCCCGGCGGCCATGTTGAGTTTGGCGAAACAGCATTGGCAGCGGCGCGGCGGGAATTGATGGAAGAATCAGGCATTACGGCTGATCTCACGGAATTTGTGGGGCTTTATGAAATCATCCGGGAGAAGCCCCTCTTCCACTATGCCATAGCCTGTTATTGCGGGTTTTGGACATCGGGCGAGGCGCGCGCTTCCAGTGATGCGCTGGCCGCAGCATGGGTAAGCCCGGCGGAGCTCCATGACTTTGATTTTGCTCCAAATGTCCGGGAAGCCATTGCCAGGGCTCAGGCGTTAATGAAGTTTTGACATAAAATTCACTGTTCATATTAACCTTTCCTTAAGGAACGAGTCGCGGAACGCTACGCCTTTGCTATGGTGCATTAACGAATGCGGGGCTGGTGGAATAAGCCCTGTGAACAGGGATTGAAACCTCAATTGAAAAGACTTTTATGTTGAAATTTCGGACAAAACCGGTGCCTGCGACTTTTCCGGCCGAGGCCAAGCATTTGGCGTTGCGCTACATTCTCGATGCCTGGGAAGAAGCGGTTTATGAGGGGCTTGATCCGGATTGCATCGCCACCGCCGCGATATTCGCTGCACTTTCAGACATGGTTGCAACCTATGGCGAAGAACCGGTTGCGTCGATGTGCGCAAAATTGCCCGATCGCATAAGGGCTGGCGAATTTTCCGTTGCCCAAACCAAGCAGTAGCTAGTCAAAGGCCCGCATCAACAGGACAAAGCCGAAGGCCGCCACAAAGATTCCTGACCAGCGATTGATTTTGTCCAGCGTTGTTGCATTCAATTTCGTTTTCAAGCGACTGACCAGGAGGCTCAACGCCAGCCACCATAGCGCGCCGCCCATTGCCACACCCAAGAGTACAATCAATGGCCGATAGGGCGAGGCACCCAATGCCAAAATGCCGCTCATAGAGCTGAAAATGGCGATAAATCCGAGAACAAGACCGGGGTTGGTTACCGAGAGCGTAAATGTCAGGCCAAGCCTTGCGGCGTGGGGAATGGGGGCCAAATCCGTTGCCAAAAAATGAATGCGCGCCGTTCTTATCCCCAAAATAACCAGCAAGAGACCGCCGCAAATCTGCAAGAGCGTTTCATATTCCACGATGAAGCGCCCAACGGAATGAAGGCCGAAAGCAGCAATGCCGCCCATAAGCATATCGGCCAGGACTGCACCGAGCCCGGCCAGAAATGCTGCCCGGAAGCCGCAATTCAGCGCGGTGCGAATGATGATGAGATTGACCGGACCCAAGGGTGCGGCCATGGCAAGACCAATGCTCACGCCAGCGATGATCAGCTGCCAATCCATAAGCTAGCGAATATCCACGACAACGCGGCCGCGCACCTGGCCTGCAACAATTTCAGCGGCAACACGGGGCACATCTTCCAGCTTCACGTGGGTGGTGAGGGCCGCGAGGGTTTTCAAATCAAGATCACGGGCCAGGCGGTTCCAAGCCTGTTGCCTTCGCGGCAGCGGCGTGGTGACGGAGTTAATTCCGATCAGTTTCACGCCACGCAAAATGAAAGGCGCAACCGAAGTTGGCAGGTCCATGCCCTGGGCCAGACCACAGGCGGCAACGGTGCCATCATTGTTGATTTGGGAAATGACATTGGCGAGCGTGGTGGAGCCCACGGAATCGATGGCTCCGGCCCAGCGCATTTTGGCAAGCGCTTTCACGGGACCATTGAATTCATTGCGGTCAATGATCGTTGAGGCGCCGAGTTTTTTTAGAAATTCAGATTCCTCGGGGCGGCCGGTTGAAGCTGCAATCTTGAAACCAAGCTTGGCCAGTAGGACAATTGAAACCGTGCCTACGCCGCCTGCGGCACCTGTAACCAGAACCTCTCCGTCACCTGGTTTTACCCCCTGCTCTTCCAGAGCCATGACGCAAAGCATGGCGGTAAAACCTGCAACACCGACCGCCATGGTATCCGCGGGTGTCCAGCCTTTTGGCACGGCCACCAGCCAATCACCGGAGACACGGGCCAATTCAGAAAATCCACCATGGTGCTGCTCGCCGACGCCCCAGCCGTTGAGAATAACATCGTCGCCGGGCTTCCAATTTCTATGAGAGGACTTCGTTACAGTTCCGGCAAAATCAACGCCGGGAATGAGCGGGTATTTGCGGATTATGGGGGCCTTGCCAGTGATCGCCAGGCCATCCTTGTAATTTACCGAGGAATGGCTGACGGCCACGGTCACGTCACCTTCCATGAGATCAGCTTCAGTCAACGCAACAAACTGAATCTGCTGGCCTTGATCGGTTTTGGAGACTTGAATGGCGCGGAAACTATCAGTCATGGCAGGTCCTATAGCGCGGGCAAAGCTTCCATAAACTTAACGGGCTGCCCCCCAGATTTACCTAAAATTTGATCATCCCACATGACTTTGCGGCCACGAATGAAGGTGCCTTGAACCCAGCCCGTGACTTCATGTCCGTCATAGGGCGTCCAGCCGCATTTGCTTTCAATCCACTTGTTCTCAATCCGCTGTTTTCTCTTGAGATCAACAATGGTGAAGTCGGCGTCACAGCCTTCGGCAATGCGTCCCTTTCGGGCGATGCCGAAAATGCGCGCGGGTCCGTGTGAGGTGAGATCAACAAAACGTTCGATGGAGAGGTGGTGCTTGTTCACATGATCAAGCATGACGGGAACGAGAGTTTGCACACCCGGCATGCCTGACGGCGAATTGGGATAGGGCTTGGATTTTTCTTCGAGCGTATGCGGCGCGTGATCTGAACCAAGAACATCCACGATGCCGGACTGCAAGGCTTGCCAGATGGCAAGTTGATGTTCCTTGGAGCGAACCGGCGGATTCATTTGCAGCAGGGTTCCAAGCCTTGCGTAATCATCGGACGACAAGGTCAGATGATGGGGCGTTACTTCAACGGTCGCCACATCCTTGTTGGCTGCAAGCAATGGCATTTCGTCCGCCGTTGAAACATGCAGCACATGAATGCGTTTGCGTTGTTTGCGCGCAATGAGGATGAGGCGCTCGGTGCAAAGCCTTGCGGCTTCGGCATCGCGCCAGACGGGATGGCTGGCGGGATTGCCCGCAACCTGCTCGCCCAGGCGTTGGCGCAGGCGATATTCATCCTCGCTGTGGAAAGCGGCACGGCGGCTTGTTTGCGCCAGAATTCGCGCAACCCCTGCATCGTCCTCCACCAGCAATTCACCGGTCGAAGACCCCATGAAAACCTTGATCCCGGCGCAACCCGGCAGCTTCTCAAAATTGGCAAGCTGGTTCACATTCTCCAGGGTGCCGCCCATGTAGAAGGCGAAATCGCAATGCATGCGATTTGTGGCGCGGCGGACCTTGTCGGCAAGGGCTGCTTCGGTGACGGTCAGCGGCTTGGTATTGGGCATTTCGAAAACACTGGTGACGCCGCCCTTGACCGCCGCGCGACTCCCCGACTCCAGATCTTCCTTGTGTTCAAGACCGGGCTCGCGCAGATGGACCTGGCTGTCGATGACGCCGGGCAGAATGTGAAGGCCCGTGCAATTCAGGGTCTCGGCCGCGGAGAATTCGCTGAGATTACCCACACCCACGATGCGGCCTTCATGGATGGCAAGATCGCGGGCGCCGACGCCATCATGATTGACAAGGGTTCCACCCTTCAAAATGAGATCAACCGGACGGGGCATCGAGCTTCCTTGATTGTGGCGCAAAGCGACCGTAAATGGTGCTGATGGCGAATTCTAGCTTTTTAATGCAGGTGCGGCGGGACCGGGCGGTTTTGAGCCTCGAGGGGGCGGAGGCCGAGACTTTCCTGCATAACCTGGTGACGGCGGATGTTCTGGGGCTGGCCGAGGGACAGGCGCGATATGGGGCCTTGCTCACGCCGCAGGGCAAGATTCTGTTTGATTTCTTTGTGGTGAAAACGGCTGAGGGTTATCTTCTGGATTGTGCTGCCTCGCAGCTTGAAGAGCTGATTAAGCGCCTGATGTTCTACCGGCTGCGGGCCAAGGTGACGATTACCCATCGTCCCGATCTCGAAGCCGGCGTCTCACCGGACCGGCCCATTGGGGTAACCGCCTATGTTGATCCGCGCACGCCGCTTATGGGATGGCGGATCGTCACCGGGAAAGGCAAGCTGCTGGAGGGCCCGGATTATGAGATGCAACGCATCACGTTGGGCATTGCTGACTCCGATGGCGATATCGGTACCGGACAACTTTTTCCCCACGAAGCGAATTTGGACCAGCTCGGTGCTGTGAGTTTCAGCAAGGGTTGTTACATCGGCCAGGAAGTTGTCTCGCGCATGGAACACCGCGCCACGGCGCGGAGCCGCATTCTTCCCGTGACGTTTGACGGCGCGGCAGTGCCTCGTGATGCGGCAATCAAAAGTGCTGACCGGATTATTGGTTCGGTTTTGTCATCGGCAGGAAACGCAGCACTTGCACTTATCCGTCTGGACCGTCTGGGTGAGGTAGAGCAGCCGCTGCTGACAGATGGTGTCAGAGTTCAAGTGCATAAACCAGCATGGGTAAATTATGACGTGCCATCAAAGGATTATACCTAGTGCCTGCTATTCTACATGAAGATGGAATTTGCCGCTGCACGTGGTGCGGCACGGAGCCAATTTATGTGGCCTATCACGACACGGAATGGGGTGTTCCGGAATATGATTCACGCGCGCTGTTCGAAAAACTGCAACTCGATGGATTTCAGGCGGGGCTTTCCTGGATTACAATTCTGCGCAAGCGCGAGGCCTTCCGCAAAGCCTTCGACAATTTCGATCCGGAAAAAATGGCACGCTACAGGCCTGCAAAACTTGAGCGCCTGATGAATGATGCGGGCATTGTGCGCAACCGGCTGAAGATCGAAGCGAGCGTCAGCAATGCCCAGGCCTATCTGGCCATTCCGGATTTTTCTACCTATCTGTGGAACTTCATGGATGGCAAGCCATTCCAAAACAAATTGCGCAGCATGAAAGCTGTGCCGGCTATGACGCCCCTTGCTGAAAAAATTTCCAAGGACATGAAAAAACGCGGCTTTCGTTTTGTCGGCCCCACCATTGTCTATGCCTTCATGCAGGCCTGCGGCCTGGTGAATGACCACATGGTTGATTGCCACCGCCATGAGGCGGTGAAGAAATTGGCACGGTAACATGGCAAAGGAACTGCGCGCCTGGCAACGGATGCTTTCGGGACGCAGGCTTGACCTGCTTGACCCCTCGCCGCTTGATATCGAGATTGAAGACATCGCCCATGGGCTGGCGCGCGTGGCCCGCTGGAATGGCCAAACGAAAGGTGACCATGCCTTCTCAGTAGCGCAGCATTGTGTGCTGGTGGAGGCCATCGCTTCCCATGTCAACCGGCAGTTCGACAAGCAGTCACGACTCATGGCCCTCCTCCATGATGCGCCGGAATACGTGGTGGGCGACATGATCTCACCCTTTAAGGCCGCCCTTGGACTGGATTACAAGGCTTTTGAAAACCGGCTGTTGAGCGCCATTCATATTCGCTTTAGTCTGCCACCTAAAACTCCATCGGAGTGTGAAACTGAAATCAAGACGGCGGACAAAATGGCGGCCTATCTGGAAGCGACACAACTTGCAGGCTTTACCGTTCCCGAGGCCGAAAAATTCTTTGGCCGCCCACGGGGATTAAGCGGTGAGGGATCGCGGAAATTTCTTCACTTGAAGCCGCTGCCGCCCAATGATGCGGCAGCCCTGTTTCTCAAGAAATTCAAATTGCTGGTGTGATGATGATTATCGTTTGCGGTCTCAATGCGGTTCAAGATCTGGTGGATACCCATTCGGTGGGCCGCGTTGTCAGCCTCCTGGGACCAGAAACCCCGCACCATAATTTCAAAGGCGTTGCGGCGGATCAGCACCTGAAGCTGACCTTCCATGATGTGGTGGAAATGATGGATGGGTTTTCAGCACCGCGGGCAACGGATGCGGAGAAGCTTATCGAGTTTATTGAAGACTGGGACCAGGCCAAACCGCTGCTCATCCATTGCTGGGCGGGAATCAGCCGTTCGACCGCATCGGCCTATACGGCGCTTTGCATGTTGCGGCCAAAGGCGGATGAAGAAGAACTGGCTTATGAACTGCGCGCTGCTTCGCCTTCGGCCACGCCAAACCGGCTAATCATTTCCTACACGGACGCGCTTCTGGGCCGCAATGGCCGCATGTCGCGGGCAATCGAAAAAATCGGCCGTGGGGAGAGTGCTTTTGAGGGCAAACCGTTTATTTTGAGACCCTAATTCTATTTGCTGTGCGCGTAGGCCCAATAGAGTTCGCGGGCCTTGGCTGCGATGGGACCGGGCTGCAGGGTGCGCTGTTCGATGGTCGTCACCGGCGTGACTTTGCTGTAATTCCCGGTTGAAAAGACTTCATCGGCGTCGAGCAAGTCCTTCCAGTCCAAGCTGCATTCATGAACCTTGATGCCCGCCCCCTTCAGCAAAGAAATAATCCGTTGGCGGGTTATGCCATTCAAAAAGCAGCCGTTGGCTACGGGCGTGAAGGCTTCGCCATTTTTTGCGCACCAGATGTTTGCCGTGGTGAGTTCGGCCACATGGCCCAGGGGATCAAGCATCACGGCGTTGTCAAATCCCCTGGCCTTTGCCTCGCGAATGGCGCGGGCGGAATTGGGGTAGTGGCAGGCAGCCTTGGCATCGGTGGGCGCATATTCATTGGAAGGCCTGCGAAAGGGTGACAGCGTTATGGACATTGACGACGTGGGCTTCGGCAGTGGTGAATCATAGACGGAAACCGAGAATTTTGTTGATTCGGGGTCAACATCAACAAAGCCCGAAGCCGCCCAATACATGGGGCGCAAATAGAGCTCGGCGGTTTTCGGAAACTTTGCAATGCCTTCGCGGATGATGACTTCAATTTCCTGGGCGTTCTTCAGGATCTTCAAGTCAAAACTTTGAGCCGAACGCACCAGCCGCTGACAGTGTAGATCGAGATCAGGTGCCACACCTTCAAAGGCGCGGCTGCCGTCAAAAACACAGGAGCCGAGCCAGGGCGCGTGATCCATGGCCCCCATGATGGATGGGTTGCCCTTGTGCCAGGCGTTCTCAAAATATGTCCAGGCGGTGCCGTTGCTTTCGTTCCAAGCCATGATGTGTCCTCTTGCCCCCATATTAAGCGCAAGAGGCACAAACAATAAAGGCGCCACTGGGGCGCCTTAAGACATGGCAGTATGCAAATTGCTCACGAGTCAGAATAGAAGATGTGGCGACCGATCTTTACCAGACGCTTCATGTTACCGGCCCATTTCGGACGCACGTAATCGGCATGATAGTTGGTAGCGGTGCTCATGATGTTCGTAGACTTGGTTCCGGCCATGGCCCGCTGCGCAATTTTCTTCGAATTGGCCCAGGCGGCTGGCTGCCTCACATCATCGGGAAGACCGTCACAGGCAAAAGAGAACTGGCAGGAATTGCGCCGGTTGGATCCCTGATAAACCACGCCGCAAATTGATTTAGGATAGGCCGGGTCTTTGGTGCGGTTCAGGATAACACGCGCGACAGCGAGCTGGCCAAGTTCTGATTCGGAGCGGGCCTCAAAATAAACGGCACGCGCCAGGCAATTTTCCTCAGCCAGACGAATGCGGCGCTGGGCTACAACGGCCTGTTTCTCGGAGCGCTTCAACTTGAATGATTTTTCGATTTTGGCCGGCGAAGGTGCAAGCGCCAGTCGTTTTACTGCCGGAGCAGAAATATCGGCTTTACCAGAAAGATCAACGGAAGCTGGCGAGATAAAAACTTCGCCATTGGCATTGACGAAATCACCCTTGCCAAAGCTCACCACGGTTTGCTTGCGCAGGACTTTCAGGTTCACGATATCAAAATTTTCGCCCTCAGGCAGAAGCGAACCCTTGGCAATAATGTTGGTTACCGGCGACATGTGACTCGAAGCCTGCTCATCGGATGGCAGATTACGGGCGTTGGCATTTTGGCCCATGTAGCTGCCAGCAAAAGCGAAGGCCGCGATCAGCATCACGCCGCCGAATACGAAGGGCGCATATTCCTGGACGATTCCGACTTCCTCTTCACGCATACCAGGATACACGGGAAAATCGTCCATCGGCCTTTGATTTTGGCTTTTTCCCTGCAAATCCCCTAGTCCTGCTTAAGGCTCAGTCCGCAATATTGTTTCACTACCGGAAACATATACCTTTCGCGTTTAGCATAGGTTAACCATGCCAGCAACCAAAACCGCCCCCGTGCCGCATTTTTTTGTGACCTTTTCTAACGAGGGTTAACCCCTTGAAAGCTCGAAAGATTATTTAATTATTTCTTATACTTGCCTGCGCTGCTGCAAGCCTCGCGATGGCGATTCTGAAGGGCGAACAGGAAACATAATCTAACCTGATTTCCTCGCAGAAACTGATGGACGCCGGATCACCAGCATGTTCACCGCAAATTCCAAGCTTGAGATCGGGCCTCGCCTTCCTTCCGCGAGTCGTGGCGATTCGCAGGAGTTCGCCCACACCATCGATATCAATGGAGATGAAGGGATCGGTTTTGAAAAGTCCCTTGGCCGTGTATTCGCTGATGAAGTTTGCACTGTCATCCCGGCTGATACCGAGAGTGGTTTGCGTCAAGTCATTGGTGCCGAAGGAAAAAAAATCCGCTGACTGGGCAATCTCGGCGGCGCGCAGGG
>CAZAMS010000256.1:0-5699 GCA_964486305.1 uncultured Aestuariivirga sp. | reverse complement strand
GAGGAAGGGTGGCCTTAGATTCCCTAAGGGCAGCCGGAAGCAGGGCCTGCTTTCAGAGATTTTGCAAGGCGCGCAACGACTGGATCAAATTCTGTTTTCTGCGCCTCAGGATACTCAAACCGGAAATGCAAAGCCTGCGTTTCCTTGCAGGATGATATCGATTTCGCATAGAGCAGGCGGTCTTCGCGCGTTCCCGAATAGACCTGCCAGCCGGAACCATTGACCCCCGCCACATAGGAAATGTTCCAGCCATCCTCCATGTCACTCTTCAGCCGTGCAGCAACGTCCTGATTGAAATCCGCGTCAACCAGATTATTGCCCCACACCAACAACTCCGACTTGCCATCATCTGAGTGAAATGTGAGGCCGTCGCCATTTGCAGGTTCCGGTACGTCATTCACAAATCCGGGTGGAATATCAATCGTCGTGCCAAAGCGGGCGTTCGCGTAGCTGCTCCAGTTCGCCGCAACCGCCGACGAGGACAACAGGAAGAGTGCAAGGATGCTTCGCATGATGGTCACGAGACGTCCCGCTGGGCTGCCGTTGCCGCATCAGAAAGCTTCACCCGCGCACCTTTGTTGATGACCGCCGGCGCATAGGCTTTCCGCGTGAAGACCTCCCGCACCATGGGCGCGAAAAATTCCAGCGGCTTGGTCTCATAATCGGGATCAAAACTGTTCTGGTCCCATTTCTCACAAAACTCGGCGCAATCATCAAAATAGGGATTGCCCCGAAACGCGTCCCGCTTGTTTGGATTGCCACCCACGTGCTGCGCGTAATAGGCCATCTGGAAATCCCCATGGGTTTGCACCACCCAAACACATTGCTCGCGCACGAAGGGCCGCAGGATTGTCGCCGCATATTCATCATGATTGTAAGGTGCATAAATATCACCGATATCATGCAGCAGCGCCGACACGACCCAGTCGATATCCGCGCCCGCATTCCACGCCCGCGTTGCGGCCTGCAATGAATGGCCAAGCCGCGTGATCTTGTAGCCGGACATTGATTTGTCGAGTTCGACCATGGCTTTCAGCACGCGATCGGCAGTTCCCGCCGCATATTCCGTTTCATGGGTATTGAGGAAGGCATAGTCCTCCCGATCGCCATCCTTCATTTGCGTGAATTTTACCGTTTCCATAAGAACCCCATTCCAAATACCTGGCTTAAAAGCCATGCCGTGAGCGCAGCATAAGCTGCCGCTTCTATCCTTGTCCAGAATCCCGCTTAAGCCTATGAAGGATCCTTCAGCAGCGTTCCCTTTGAGGGACTGAGAGCTATTCCGGTGCGGCTTACCCATAAGGGGGCCAAAGCCGGAGCTGCCTTCCGAGCCGGGCAACCGGCTGCGCCGCATTTTGGAAGGCAGATGAGATGTCAAAAAAACTGGGCGTAATGCTGTGTGGCCATGGCAGTAGGGATTCGGATGCGGTCACCGAATTTGCCGTGCTCTCCGAGCACCTGAAAAAACGCCTGCCGCAATTCCCGGTGGAATATGGCTATCTCGAATTTGCCACGCCCATCATCCGCAATGGGCTTGATGTGCTCAAGGAAAAAGGCGTTGAGCGCGTCCTCGCAGTTCCCGGCATGTTGTTTGCGGCGGGCCACGCCAAGAACGATATTCCATCCGTTCTCAACACCTACGCCGCCGCCAATGGACTGAAAATTGATTACGGCAAGGAATTGGGTATTGACCCCAAGATGATGCGCGCCGCTGGCGACCGTATACAGGAGGCGCTTGATTCCGCACCCCAAGGTGTGGCCCTCCATGAAACCTTGCTTTTCGTGGTGGGGCGAGGCGCCTCTGACCCCGATGCCAATTCCAATGTTTCCAAGGTCACCCGCATTCTGTGGGAGGGCTTTGGCTTTGGCTGGGCAGAGACCGCCTATTCCGGCGTAACCTTCCCGCTGGTTGAACCCGGCCTGGAACACGCGGCAAAGCTCGGCTACAAGCGCATCATCGTATTCCCCTATTTCCTCTTCACTGGAATTCTGGTGCAGCGTATTTATGATGCAACCGATGAAGTGGCAAAGCGTCATCCGGGTATCGAATTCATCAAGGCCCCCTATCTCAATGACCATCCCGCCGTGATCGACACCTTCGTCGAACGCGTGCAGCAGATCCTCACCGGCGACATCGCCATGAATTGCCAGATGTGCAAATACCGCACCGCCGTGCTGGGCTTTGAGGCCGATGTGGGTGCGGTGCAGGAAAGCCACCACCACCATGTGGAAGGCATTAACGCCAAGGGCCCGTTTGAAATTGTGAGCCACGCGCACCATCACGATCACGGACATGACCACGATCATTCCCATGACGATGGCCACACCCACGCACCCTACCCCCATGCCAAGCATCCACTTGGCCCCTTGAGCATGAAGAAGAAATGATGGACTACCTCCGCGACCCATCGGCCATCTATGAAAAATCATTCGCCATCATTCGTGGCGAAACTGATCTTTCCGGCTTGCCTGTGAGCGCCGAAGCCATCGCCATTCGCATGATCCACGCCTGCGGCATGACCGATATCGTGGGCGACCTGCGTATATCGGAGGATTTTGTCGCGGCGGCAACAAAGGCACTGGCGAAGCCAATTCTGACCGATGCCGAAATGCTGCGCCACGGAATTATCGACAAGGAACTCAAAGTCATCTGCACTCTGAACGATCCGCGCGCCCGTGAAATTGGCATCGCCACGCAGATCACCAGGTCCGCCGCCGCCGTGGAGTTATGGGCGCCCCATGTGGAAGGCGCCCTCGTGGTGATCGGCAATGCCCCAACCGCGCTTTTTGCCCTTCTCGAAATGATCGATGCCGGTGGACCAAGGCCCGCTGCCATTGCGGCCTTCCCCGTGGGCTTTGTCGGTGCGGCTGAATCAAAAGACGAGCTTGTAAAGAATCCGCGCGGCATCTCCTATGCCACAATCCTGGGTCGCCGGGGCGGCTCCGCCATGGCCGCGGCCTGCGTGAATGGCCTGTCGAGAGGCTTATCATGAGCAAATGGCTCACCATCATCGGCATGGGCGAGGATGGCTATGAGAGCCTGTCAGCCCGCGCGAAACTCGGCCTGGCAAACGCAGAAGCGATTGTCGGTTCAAACCGCCTGCTTGGTTTCCTGCCAACACTCAATGTCGAACGCCACGAATGGCCCCAACCCTTTTCGGCTGTTGTTGATCGCATAAAGCCTTTGCGCGGGCGAAGAACCGTAATCCTCGCCACAGGCGATCACATGAACTACGGCGAGGTGCGCAAACTGCTCGAATTCCTTCCCTTTGAAGAAATGGACATCATTCCAAATCTTTCTGCCTTCTCCTTGGTGGCTGCAAGGGTGGGCTGGTCACTGCCCGATTGCGACACGCTCACTCTGCATGGGCGTGACGCCGCAAATATCGAAGCCTTCATCCAGCCCGCCGCAAAACTGATTGTCCTCACCGCCGATGCCGGCACCATTCCAGAAGTGGCGCGGCGGCTGGTGGCGCGCGGCTTTGAGAAAAGCCCAATTATCGTTCTTGAAAGCATGGGCGGCGAACGCGAAACGCAAACCAGTTTCGTCGCCGACGCCTTGCCCAAACAGCAATTCTCCGATCTCAACACACTGGCCGTGGAATGTATGGCCGGGGCAAATGCAAAAATCTGGTCGCGTATCGCGGGCCTTCCCGACGAGGCCTTCATTCATGACGGCCAGCTCACCAAACGCGAAGTCCGCGCGGCAACGCTTGCTGCATTGTCACCGGCTCCCGATCAACTCCTTTGGGATATCGGCGCGGGTTGTGGGTCCGTGAGCATCGAATGGATGCGCTCCATGCGGGGATGTGAAGCCATGGCCTTTGAACACCATGAAGGTCGCCTGAAAATGATTGCTATCAACGCCGATCAATTGGGCACCCCACGCCTGAAAATTGTTGCAGGCCAAGCACCAGATACCTTGCGAGGCAAGCCCCGTCCCGACGCGGTGTTTATTGGGGGCGGCGTCGGCATTCCCGGCGTCTTTGAAACCGCCTGGAAACATCTGAAACCCGGCGGTCGCATGGTGGCCAATGTCGTCACCATCGAGGGCGAAATGCATCTCTATGATTTGCAGGAAAAACATGGCGGCGATCTGGTGTGCATCGAAATTTCAAATCTGACCCCCATCGGTCCCTACCGCGCCTTGAAACCGCGCATGCCGGTGACGCAATGGAGAACCCTCAAGCCATGAAAAAAACCGGCATCCTCTATGGCCTCGGTGTTGGCCCCGGCGACCCCGAACTGATTACCGTGAAAGCCTGGCGCATCATTTCAACCGCCCCCGTGGTGGCCTATCTCGCAGCCAACGGAACCGAGAGCACGGCCCGAGATATCGCTAAGCCCTTCTTGCCCGACGACGTCGTTGAACTCGCCATCGACATGCCCATGCGCACCGAACGCGAACCCGCACAGGCAGCCTACGACAAGGGCGCTGCCGCCATCACCGAACATCTGAAAGCGGGCCGTGATGTGGCCATGCTCTGCGAAGGCGAACCCTTCTTCTATGGCAGCTTCATGTACATTTTTGCACGCCTTGCCGACCGTTTCGAAACCATCGTGGTACCGGGCGTTTCTTCCATCACGGCAGCGGCTGCCCGCATCGGTCGCCCCTTATCTGCCCGCAATGACGTGCTGAAAGTCCTGCCCGCAACGCTGGAGGCAGACCGCCTGCGCGAAGAGCTCCAGACCGCACAATCCACGGCCATCATCAAGGTGGGCCGCCACTTCGGCAAGATCAAAAACATCCTGTCGGCCCTCGACCTGATATCGAAAGCAACGGTCATCGAAAACGCCACCCGCGGCAACGAACGCATCCGCAAGGTGGCAGACGTGGAAGGCGACAGCCTGCCTTACTTCACAACCATTCTGATCTACACTGGCAGCGAAGCATGGTGAAACCAGTTATTTTCATCCTCGGCATTTCAGCCTTGCCTCTGGCCCAGAAACTCAAAGCCGAGCTAGGGGGTGAAATTCATACGCCAGATTGCGTGAATGGCGGCGATGTCTCCTACGCCAAGGCAACAGCCCATCTGGCCGAACTCTTCCAGCAGGGCCGCACCATCATCGGTCTCTGTGCGAGTGGAATTCTTATACGCGCGATTGCCCCCCACCTCTCCGACAAGCGAACTGAGCCGCCAGTAATCGCCGTGGCCGAAGATGGCTCCTCCATCGTCCCCCTCCTCGGCGGCCATCATGGTGCCAATGCGCTTGCGGCGAATATCACACAAATTACCGGCGGCCATGCGGCAATCACCTCCGCCAGCGACGTGCGCTTTGGATTCGCGCTGGATGATATCTTGCCCGGCCACACACTCGCAAACCCCAAAGATGTAAAATCATTCACCGCTGCCTTGCTGGCAGGCGAGGCTCTTTCCTTCATTCGTCATCCCGGCGAAAGCCGGTACCCAGAATTGCCGTTCCGCTGCAATGACATTAAGCAGCTCAATCTAGTCGACTGGGTCCCGGCTTTCGCCGGGATGGCAATAGAGGTGAGTGAGACGGTCCTACATGGCGACGAGCGGAGACTCGTCTACCACCCCCACACGCTCATCATTGGTGTTGGTTGCGAACGCGGCACCAGTAGTGAAGAGGTTGTAACTCTTATCAAGAATACGTTGAAGGAGAACAACCTCGCCATCCAGTCCGTTGCTGGCTACGCCTCAATAGATATCAAGGAAGATGAACCGGCTATATCC
>CAZAMS010000255.1:0-3890 GCA_964486305.1 uncultured Aestuariivirga sp. | reverse complement strand
CTGAAAATCGCCATGTTCGGCGGCATGTTCATTTCCTTCCCGCTCATTGCTACGCAGCTTTACCGCTTCGTGGCTCCGGGGCTTTACAAGAATGAGCGGCAGGCGCTGTTTCCCTATCTCATCGCCACGCCCATATTCTTTGTTCTCGGTGCGGCACTGGTTTATTTCTTCCTGCTGCCGGTTGCCATCCACTTCTTCTATGGCTTGGCGGCTTCAACGGGCGATGCAGGCCAAGCCGCCATACAATTGATGCCCGATGTAGAAGCCTATCTTGATTTCGTGATGATGTTGATCCTGGCTTTCGGCCTCACCTTCCAGTTGCCGGTGGTGCTTACCCTGCTGGGCCAGATCGGGATCGTGACTCACGAGATGCTTTCCAAGGGCCGGCGCTTTGCCATTGTCGGTGTCTGTGCACTCGCTGCCCTCATCACGCCGCCTGATCCCATTTCGATGATTGCCATGGCGGTGCCGCTCATGGGGCTTTATGAGATTGCCGTATTGGCCGTGCGATTCCTTGAACGTCGACGGGCCAAGGCCCAAGCCGTGAAAGACGCCGCCGATGCATGACATAAAAATCATCCGGGATAATCCCGCTGCCTTTGATCAGGGACTGGCGCTCCGCGGGCTTGCTGCCCAATCGGTCGAGCTTCTGAAAATCGATTCCGAAAAGCGCGATCATATTCAAAAACTTCAGGATGCACAGGCACGGCGCAATGCCCTGTCGAAGGAAATCGGCGAAGTGATGCGGGCAGGGGACAAGGCAAAAGCCGAGACTCTCAAAGTTGAAGTTGCAGGACTCAAGGATTTCATTTCATCGGGTGAAGAAACCGAGCGCATGCTCACGCAGAAACTCAATGATGCGCTTGCCGTGATCCCCAATCTTCCCATGGAAGGCGTGCCTTATGGCCGGGATGAGCACGACAACAGCGAGCTGCACACCTGGGGAATGAAACCAACCTTCAAATTCGAGCCGCGCCAGCATTTCGATATCGGCGAATGGCTTGGGCTCATGGATTTTGAAACGGCAGCCAAAATGTCAGGTGCTCGCTTTGTCATTCTGAAAGGCCAGCTTGCAAAACTCGAACGGGCCCTGGCGCAGTTCATGGTTGATCTGCATACGGAACATCATGGTTACACCGAAATCTACGCGCCCTACATGCTGCGCGATGAGGCGATGTTTGGCGTCGGCCAGCTTCCCAAATTCAAGGAAGACCTGTTCCAGACGACGTCGGGCCATTGGCTGATCCCAACGGCTGAAGCGTCCCTTACCAATATCGTGCGCGAGCGCGTAGTAGAGGAAAAGGAACTTCCCATCCGCATGACGGCCTATACGCCGTGTTTCCGCGCCGAAGCGGGTGCGGCGGGGCGGGATACGCGCGGCATGATCCGCCAACACCAATTTTCAAAAGTTGAGTTGGTTTCGATTACAACGCCTGAGCAGGCGGAAGCCGAACACACACGCATGTTGAATTGCGCCGAGGAAGTGTTGAAGCGCCTGAAACTGGCGTTCCGTACCATCGTGCTGTGCACGGGAGATATGGGCTTCGGCAGCCGCAAAACTTATGATATTGAAGTGTGGCTGCCCGGCCAGATCGCCTACCGCGAAATTTCCTCCTGCTCGCAGTTCGGTGAATTCCAGGCGCGGCGCATGGAGGCGCGCTTCAAGCCTGTCGATGGCAAGGGCCCGCGCTATGTGCACACGCTGAATGGCTCCGGCCTTGCCGTGGGCCGCACCATGGTTGCCATTCTGGAAAATTACCAGAATGATGATGGCAGCGTCACCATTCCGGACGTGCTAAGGCCCTACATGAGCGGGGTGGAGAAAATCACCCGGGGGTAGTCCCCATATTCACGTTTCCGGCGACATCGTTATTGGCAAACCGTCATGTCCGGAATGGCCCAACGACCGGACATATCATAAACATGGGGAGACCGACGCTTTTGACCCAGTGCAGAAGTCGGGCCGGATAGACTCTCGCTCGAGGTTCCAATACGATCACTTTCTCTGAGCTCTGTGAAAGCATTAACGCCTATGGCTGAGAAGCGCGCCCAACGCCGCCTTGCCGCGATTCTGGCGGCAGATGTTGTGGGTTACAGTCGCCTCATGGAGCACGACGAGGCTGGCACATTGGCCGCCCTCAAGGCGCGGCGGCAGGATGTTCTGGCTCCGGTGGTCGCTCAGCACCATGGCCGCGTCGTCAAAGTGATGGGTGATGGCGTGTTGGTGGAATTTGGCAGCGCGGTTGATGCTATGCAGTGTGCTGTCGAATTGCAGAAGGGTTTTGCCGGAGCCAACCAGGGCGTAGCGGAGGTCCAGCGCATTGTCCTGCGCATTGTCCTGCGCATTGGCATCAACTTAGGTGATGTCATCGTCGAGGGCAGCGATCTCTACGGCGACGGCGTCAACATCGCGGCCCGGCTGGAGGCGCTGGCTGAGCCCGGCAGCATCTACGTCTCCGGCACCGTGCACGATCATATCGCCGGCAAGTTGGGGTTGTTATTCGACGACCTCGGCGAGCGCACCCTCAAGAACATTGCGAAGTCAGTGCGAGTTTATCGCGTCGGAACAGGCGGAACCGACGAAGGTGCTGCGCGTCCGGTTCTTGCGCACACGGAAAAGCCCTCAATCGCCGTGCTGCCCTTCGTCAACATGAGCGGCGATGCCGAGCAGGAGTATTTTTCCGTCGGTATCACCGAAGACATCATCACCGAGCTTTCGCGCTTCCGGCAGATGCGTGTCGTGTCGCGCAATTCGTCCTCCCGCTTCGGTGGCAGCGATCTCGACATGATCCGCGTGGGACGCGAGCTTGGCGTGCATTATTTGGTCGAGGGCAGCGTGCGCCGGATGGGCGCGCGCACCCGCATCACCGCACAATTGATCGATGCGGTGACCGGCAATCACATCTGGGCCGAGCGTTATGACAGCGCCCAGGACGAGATATTCGATGTCCAGGACCGGGTGGTGCGAACCATCGTGGGAACGCTTGCCGGGCGTATCAACATGGCTGGCGCGGAAATCGCCCGGCGCAAGCCGCCCGCCAGCCTTGCCGCCTATGAACTGGTCCTGCGCGCCGATGCCCTGGCGTGGGGAACCCCGGAAGGGGATGCCGAGGCGCGCCTGCTGTTCGGGAAAGCCATCGAAATTGATCCCGGCTATGCGCGTGCCTATGCGCAGCTCTCCTTTTCCCTCTTTCGAGAATGGTCTGACGACATAAGCGGTTCGAACCGCCTGCGAGACGAGGCGTTCGAGCTGGCCCGCAAGGCCGTCACTCTCGACGAGAACGACACCCTTTGCCAACTGGCGATGGCATGGGCACAGTTCTATCGCGGCGCCCACGAACTGGCCGACCTGCATCTCGCCAAGGCGCTGGCCTTGAATCCGAACCAACCGTCGACGCAGGCCGATCTGGCGACCTTCCACAACCTTCGCGGCGAGCCCGAGAAAGCCATCGAGGGCCTGCTGGCTGTCAGTCGGATCGATCCTTATTACACACCTTCCTGGTACTGGGCCGAGCTTGGCGCCGCTTATTTCAACGCGCGCCGCTATGACGAGGCCATTGCGTCGATGCGCCGTTCGACCGCCTTGTCGCTTGGCCAACAGGCCTGGCTGGCCGCCAGCTACGCCCTCGCGGGCAATCCCGATCTTGCTAGAGAGTGCGCCGCAGACGTGTTGCGCCGCATGCCCGGTTTCTCGGTGGTGCGATTCGTGGCGAAGGCGTCGCTGCAGCGTGCCGGTGACAAGCAACATCTGGCCGACGGCCTGCGTCAGGCGGGGCTGCCGGAATGACCCCACCCGCCGCCTTGCCACCGGTCGATCCATATGCCTGCTTGTGGCCGAGGCTGTGTGAAAACGTTATTCAAATCGAAATTTGGGGCAAATCTACCTGATT
>CAZAMS010000254.1:0-1707 GCA_964486305.1 uncultured Aestuariivirga sp. | reverse complement strand
CAGCAGGCTTACGATCCGTTTCCGGGCTTCCGCTCCCCCCAGGCCCTGATGCAATTCCAGAATCTCGCCGATCTGCCGCTCTACCGAATGCAAGGGATTCAGCGATGTCATGGGCTCCTGGAAAATCATGGTGATATCATTGCCGCGCACCTTGCGAAGGTCGCGCTCATCTGCATCAAGCAGTTCCTCGCCATTGAACTTGACGGATCCTGAGGGATGTTCGGCGGCGGGGTAAGGCAAGAGCTTTAGAATCGAAAGCGCCGACACGGACTTGCCGGAACCAGACTCACCCACGAGAGCCAATGTTTCCCCTTTTTTCAGCGAGAAGGAAACACGGTCAACCGCGAGCGTGGCTTTGCCGCCCTGGCGAAAGGCAACGGAAAGGTCTTTGACTTCGAGCAACACCTCGCTCATGCGAATGTCTTTCTGGGATCAAGCGCGTCGCGCACGCTTTCACCGATAAAAACCAGCAGCGTGAGCATGATCGACACTACGAAGAATCCTGTGAAGCCGAGCCATGGCGCCTGCAGGTTGGCCTTCCCCTGGGCCAGCAATTCGCCCAGCGAGGGCGAGCCCGGCGGCAGTCCGAAGCCCAGAAAATCCAGGGCCGTCAGCGTGGTTACGGAACCAGAGAGGATGAATGGCATGAACGTAACCGTTGAGATCAGGGCATTCGGCAAAAGATGCTTGAACATGATTTTTGTATTGCTGAGTCCCAGGGCCCTAGCGGCGCGCACATATTCAAAGTTCCGGGCCCGCAGGAATTCGGCGCGCACCACACCGACAAGCCCCGTCCATGAGAAGATGACGAGAATGAACAGCAGGAGCCAGAATGTTGGCGTAATGAATGCCGCCAGGATGATGAGCAGATAAAGCGTGGGCATGGAGGACCAGATGTCGATAAAGCGCTGAAACAGCAAATCAGTCCAGCCGCCAAAATAGCCCTGCACGGCACCGGCGGCCACGCCGATGACCGATGAAAACAATGTCAGAATGAGGCCAAAGGCAACGGAAATCCGAAACCCGTAGATAAGGCGCGCAATGACATCGCGGCCTTGGTCGTCGGTTCCCAGCCAGTTCAAATTGCCGAAAACGCAATTGGGGTCGGCGGAAACAAGCGGATACTTGGCACAAGCCTCATCCCTTGTGAGGTTGGAAGCAGGTGTGGAAGGCGCTGGCCGCGGCAGCTCATTGTTCACGGTGTTATAGGAATAGCGGATAGGTGGCCAGATCATCCAGCCATTGGCATTGATCTCATCCAGGTTTACCGGATCGCGATAATCGGTCCGTGCCAGAAACCCGCCGAATTTGGATTCCGGATAATCGACAAAGGTCGGAAATAGAAGTTCACCCTTGTAGGAAGCCAGCATTGGCCGGTCGTTTGCAATGATGGGCGCAAATACGCTCATGAGGAATAGCGCACCGAAAATCCACAGGGACCAAAATCCGCGGCGGTTGGCCTTGAATAGCTCCCAGCGCCGCTTGTTCAAACCCTTGAGCGTAAAGAGCTTCATGCGGCTAGACCTCACGCGATTCAAAATCGATACGCGGATCAATCATCATGTAGGTCAGGTCACTGATGAGTGCCACCACAAGGCCCACCAGCGTGAAGATGTAGAGATTTGCAAAGACAATGGGGTAATCTCGGTCAAGCGCTGCCTTGTAGGTGAGATAGCCCAGGCCATCGAGTGAGAAAACCGTTTCAAT
>CAZAMS010000253.1:0-2718 GCA_964486305.1 uncultured Aestuariivirga sp. | reverse complement strand
GGCGGGCCGCGGCGAATTGCAATTGGGCATCCTGATTGAAACCATGCGCCGGGAAGGATTTGAATTAACCGTAGGCCGCCCCCGCGTTGTGTTCCGCACCGATGAAAATGGCCAGAGGCTGGAACCCATTGAAGAAGTGATCGTAGACGTTGATGAGGCCTATTCCGGCATCGTGGTGCAAAAACTTTCCGAGCGCCGCGCTGAAATGCGCGACATGCGCCCGTCGGGTGCTGGCCGCCAGCGGCTGGTATTCCATGCGCCAACCCGTGGCCTCATCGGCTATCAGGGCGAGCTCATGTCGGACAGCCGCGGCACCGCCATCATGAACCGCCTGTTCCACGCCTACGCGCCCTATGTCGGCGACATCCCCGGCCGCCATACGGGAGCCCTGCTTTCCAATGGCGATGGAGAAGCCGTGGCCTATGCCATTTTCAACTTGCAGGACCGCGGTCCTATGTTCATTGAACACGGCACCAAGGTTTATACCGGCATGATCATCGGTGAACATACGCGCGGCAATGATCTTGAGCTCAATGTGATCAAGGGCAAGAAGCTCACCAACGTGCGCGCCTCCGGCAAGGATGAAGCGGTTGTTTTGACGCCGCCGATCAAAATGTCGCTCGAAAAGGCGCTTGCCTATGTGGGTGATGATGAATTGGTGGAAATCACCCCGAAGTCCATCCGCCTGCGCAAGACCTATCTCGACGCAAATGAGAGAAAGCGCATGAGCCGCGCCAAGGAAGCAGCCGACGTCGCGTAATCACTCCTCGCGGTAAGGCCCGCCCGGACAAGGTGCACCAGACATGATTTCGTCGGCCTTGAGGCCGCGCTGGGAAACCACTTCCGGCACATCCTTTTCGCAATTGAAAGATCGGGAATTTTCATCGGCCGTCTCGCGCGCCACAGCATTTGCGTTTGGATATTTCGTGTCGATCAGCGCGGTGCGGCATGCGTCTTTGCCGTTGAGCTTGGTCACAACCAGCCAGTTTTGCTTGGCGCCTTCCTCGCCGGAACCATTGTCGATGAACCAGCGGAAAATTGTGGCGATGGGCTTGCCGTTTTCCATCCGCCATTCAATCTTGGGGCCCGGCGAGTTGAAGGCGCCAAAAGTTTGTGCAGACGTGCACTGGCTGCGCGCCTCGGGACCGAAAGCAACAAAGCCCCGCAAGTCTCCTTCCAGATAGAGAACATCAAATCCTTTTATGCCCATGCACTGCCAAACACCGCCTTCGCCCTCGCCGTCACCCGTATAAAGCTCAAGGGCCTTGCATTTTTTAAGATCGAAATCGGAATAAACGCTGGTGATCTGCCCCGCAAATGCGATAGACGACCCTGCGGCGAGAAATGCCCAAATAGCCAAATGTCTCATGGCAGAGAGTATGCTACGAGAATTCATTCAAAGGAAAGCCCATGCGTATTGACGCCATTTCAATCGGAAAAAACCCGCCAAAGGAAATCAACGTTATCGTTGAAGTGCCGGTGGGTGGTGAACCCATCAAATACGAGATGGACAAGGAAGCCGGAACCCTTGTGGTGGACCGTTTCCTTTATACCTCCATGCGCTATCCGGGAAACTATGGTTTCATTCCCCACACACTGTCGGGCGATGGCGATCCCGTTGACGTGTTGATCGCCAACCAGCGCGGCATCATTCCCGGCGCTGTGGTGGCGTGCCGTCCCGTCGGTGTTCTGAAAATGCAGGATGAGGCCGGTGGCGATGAAAAAATCATTGCGGTGCCCGTGCCAAGGCTGACGCGCCGCTACGAAAATGTGTTCAATTATCTTGAGCTGCCGGAAATCACCCTGCAGCAGATCGAGCACTTCTTCGTGCATTACAAGGATCTGGAACCCAACAAGTGGGTGAAGGTTCTGGGCTGGGGCAATGCTGGCGAGGCCGAGGAAATGATCCGTGAAGGCATTGCCCGGGCGAAGGCTGCGAAAAGATAAGCAACGTTCTCTCCCATTTCACGGGCGAGGACAAAGTGCGTCGCACTTCTTGAATGATATTTTTTAGTCAGGCGTGAGGCAGGGTTTGTCCTTCCCTGCGTGGGATCTGTAGGTGCCCGTTGCTGAGTTGAAGGAAGCATACTTTGATGCGCAATAATTGTTCCAGGCGATTGACCCCGGTTGCAGTATGGGCCTTCTCTTCTTTCTGGAAAAATCCTTTGCCGGGACGATCACGACTTTTTTGGCATCTTTTTTGGTGACTTTCCTGGGCAGCGCCTCAACCTTGGCGTCGGCCGCATACTGGACCATGCAATCGCCAAAGGCATTGCGGAAATTGACCTCCCAGGTATCGACATCGGAGGTTTTCCCATTGGCAAAATCCTGGCCAAAAACCTCGCAATAGAACTGGGTGTCTGCAAGGGCCTGGGTGGAAAAAAAGCCCACTACAAACGCATAGAAGAGCCCGTAAAATTTACGCATTAGACTACTACCTTAGGTTGCCATTAGAAAATTATTGCTCCGAATTATGGCACGTCAAGGGCAATGATTTAACCATATTGCAAGCGCTCCGTACACTGAAGTGGCAACTTCCATGCCGGGTTTTACAGGAGATCTTCATGAATTCCAAACGCGCCGATGTCCCCCGTGAGGTCCTGGCGAGGCTCCGGCTGGTGTGCCTTGACCTGCCCGAGGCCTATGAAGAGGAAGCCTGGGCCGGCACCCGCTGGATGGTGGGCAAGATGAACTTTGCCCACGTGCTCATGATCGATG
>CAZAMS010000252.1:0-4249 GCA_964486305.1 uncultured Aestuariivirga sp. | reverse complement strand
GCGGCAATCGGGCTTCTGAATAACAGCAGTTCCCGACGAGTCAACCGCACTTTTCCAGCAACTTAGGAGGGCAAATTAAACTATTGAAGTGTGTTTGTTTACGTAACATATTGGGATCGGCGGCAAAATGAGTGATTTGCCAGTGCGCGATCAGGTGAGGTGAGTCCTGTTTTTGTGTCCGATCGCGCGCCGAAAAATTGGTAATGGTTATGTTTTGTGTTTCAGGCTGTTGTCCTGAGGCGAAACGTGATCTAGGGACGGATATGGTTGACACACAAAAACTGAACGATGCCTTTGATCGTTTCGACGCGGCATTGAAAACTTTCGAAGGGGCGCTTGCCAAGAAGCAGGCGATTGCCAGCGAGGCGGAGGCGCTGCGCGGCGACCGCGCGAAGATTGCTTCGGAACTTGATCTCGTGCGCACTAAGGCTACCGAACTGGTCACCACCAACAAATCGGCTGTCGGCAAAATCGACGCGGCCATGTCGCGCATTCGCGCTGTGCTGCACAGCAACAGTGGGGGCTAGGCATGGCCAATGTCGTCGTCTCGGTTGCTGATCGTCCCTACACGATGCAGTGCCCCGATGGTGAGGAAGATCACCTGCGCGAGCTCGCCTCGCTGCTTGATGCGGAAATCGTGCGCATCAAGCAGAGCGTGGGATCGATTGGTGACATTCGCCTGCTGGTGATGAGCGGCTTGATGGTGGCAGACAGATTGTCGGAAGCCATCCGCAAGATTGAATCGCTGGAAGACCAGATCAAGGGCCTGCGTGAATCACGGAACCAGGCCCAGGCGCAGACGAAGGATATGGAAGCGAAGTTCACCGCGCGGCTGGAAAGCGCATCGGCAAGGCTGGAGAATATTGTGAAGGCGATGAAGTAGGCTTTGCTTAAACGTGGGCCATCACGTAGCGGCGGATCAGGGTGGCGAGGTTTGGCACGCTGACGAGGGAAAGTGCGGTTTTCACATTGCAGCGCAGCACTGACCTTTCGTCCATTTCCGACCAAGTCGGCATTTGCCGTTCAACCCTGAGGGCATAGACATCGACCAGACAGGTGGTGCCCCGCCCATTCCGGATCCGATCGAACTTGAATGTTCCGATGCAGCGCTTGCCCACATGGCCAACAAGGCCTGCCTCTTCAAGGGCTTCGCGGGCTGCGACTTCATGGGGTGCGAGGCCGCGGATAGGGTTGCCCTTGGGAATGATCCAGCGCCCGCCGCCTCTGGAGGTCACAAGGCAAACGTCCACGCCACCATGCGGGTTGATTAAAAATGGCAATGCAGCGATCTGGTGCAACGCATTATTCCGATCAATCAAGCGACTCAGAACCCATTAGGCGTTGATTCGTGTGACTAAATCAATAATATTTGGTTACATTTCCCAGCTTCCGGACGTGATGTGCGTGTAAAGGGCGGGTTTGTGATGTTGGAACCAGAGGCGGGCGGCAGCGAAGCAGGGTCTTCACCAGAGGCTGTCCGGACTGGGGATGCTGGCAAGGTCCGCGGTCAGGAAATCGAGATCAAGTTCAGGACTGACTCTGCCGGACTGGCGCGGCTTTTAAATGCGCCGCTGATCAAGGCTGCAAATGACCTCCGGACAGAAACCCTGAAGGCCACCTATTTTGACACGCCTTCGAATGCCCTGCGGAAAAAGGGAATCATACTGCGGGTCCGGAAATCGGACAATGCTGTGCCCGTTTTAGGGATGAAGGCGCCAGGTGCTGCCACGGACGGTCCTTTTCATCGCCTGGAGGTTGAAGTCAATTCGCCCGGCCTGAAACCCAAACTTGCCCTGTTCGATAAAACCACAAAGAAATTTCTAGCGCGCATCATCGGAGATCAGCCGATCGAGCCAAAATTCAAAATGCAGTTCAAGCGGCAAAGCGGTCTCGTCAGTTGCGGTAGTTCGGTTATCGAGATCGCCGTGGACCAGGGCCATATGTCCTGCGGAAAGCAGCGTGTGCCATTGGCCGAAGCCGAACTTGAACTGGTGTCCGGAAGCAAGGCGGATCTTCTTGATCTGGCGAAGATCCTCGCGGTGGATTTTTCCCTGCGCCTTGATTTCGCCAGTAAGGCGGAAAGGGGTTTCCGTGCCCTCTTTCAGGAAAAGCCTGCCCCGGTCAAGGCAGGACCCATAAAATCCAAATCACAAGCAACATTTGATGATGCGGTGACAGCGATCATTTCCAATACGCTGGCACACTTCGTGGCAAACTGGGCCTGCCTGCGCGAAACCGACGAACCTGAATCCGTTCACCAGATACGAATCGCACTTCGCCGCATGCGCTGTGGCCTGTCGATATTCAAACGCGCCTTGCCCCATGCCGCCTTTGAAGCTTTGCGAGATGATGCCGGGCGCGTGGCTTCGGCATTTGGTCCGGTGCGAAACGCTGATGCTTTTCGCATGTCGGTGCTGCAAGGCCCGTTGGCAAGCGCTGATCGTCCGGAAAACTGCGACGCGATGCGGGCCATCCTGGAGAAGCAGCGAGTTGCAGCTTGCGCGCTGGCGCATTCCGAGATTGAAAGCCTTGCCGCAACAGTGTTCGTGCTGAAGGTGCAAAGTTTCCTGGCGCGTCGTGACTGGCGCGAAGGTCCTGCAGGTGCCGAATCAAAAAAAATACAAGTGCCAGCACGGAAATTTTCTGAGGCTGCACTGGATAAGCTAAGGGCCCGTGTTCAAAAACGCGGAAAAGTAACGGCTGTTTCAGACGAGGCACGGCACAAATTGCGCATAGCGCTCAAAAATCTGCGCTATGGGGTGGATTTTTTTTCCGATTTGTCTGGCAACCGCAAGCGAAGGCGGGTTTATAGGAAAAAGATGTCCGCATTGCAGGAGCTTCTCGGTATCCGCAATGACATTGCCGGTGCCAAGATATATTTTAAAGAACTTCGGAAGGAGATTGATCCGGAAGCTGAGCGGATCCTAAGCTTCATCCAGGGTTGGTATGCGCGGGAAGCAGCCGTAGCCGACAAGGCAATCAGCAAATCCTGGAAAAAATTTAAGCGGGCGGACATCTTCTGGAACTGAATCCTTCAAATCTTACGGGGGTTCAGGTCATTGCAAAATGTGAACCGGTGCCCGAACTTGCTGGGCATTTTCTTTTTGAGAAAAGGGATTGATTTTGAGAATCACTGGGCGATGCACCAGTTGCCCCAAAGGCGTTTTGGCGTTTTCAATTTGACCAAATTGTGCATGCAAAATTAAATTTTCTTAACTGTTGTAACGCGGTGGCATTGCCTATGTAGGAGGTGTCCGCACGTGTTTTGCGTCGGACGCCGGGCTGGACATTGGTTCACCGGCAATTGAAATGGCCCGTTGTCGGCAGACGGGCCTCAAAACCAAAGGAATAGTGAAATGAAGAAGTTTGTTGCAATGCTTATCGCGTCAGCCGCCATGGTTGCCACGGCCTATGCCGGCCAGATTGAAGGTGTGGTCAAGGCTTTTGACGAAGCCACCCAGACCGTCACCCTTGAGGACGGTTCGGCCTACGTGCTTGCCGCAGGCGTTAAAGTTGAGGGCCTCGCTGCCGGTACCAAGGTACAGGTAACTTTTGATGACGCGAGCAAGGCGGCAACGGCAGTTACCGTTGTACAGTAACTTTATCCTTTGATAACCATTTGCGCGTCCAGCCGTGCGGCTGGACGCGTTTTCATTTGGCTGGTCCCTGGAGAATGTTGTTATCGGCAAAGTCTGCAACCCCGGGTCAAGTCCGGGGCAGGTTTTTGCCGCGACATGCTCTGGATTTTCCTGTCCCGAAGGCCTACATACAGCCCCGGCGGGCTGCCCGGTTTGTGAAGGAACATTTTTTCCCAGGGCCTATAATCGATCTTTAGGGAGCTGTCCCTGGGCTGGACCGTGGTCCGGCTTATATGGCACCCACCTACGTGAGTAGGGACCCGGGATCGCAAGTTCCCACGGCCCATGGTGGCCCGCCGCTTTGACTGGTTCCCTTGACATATGCCATGGCATATGCCAAAGTGTGACCATGGATGAAACCCGACATGTGAAGCTGTTTCGCAATGGCCGCAATCAGGCGGTTCGCATTCCCCGCGAGTTTGAATTGCCGGGGGACGAGGCGGTCATGCGCAAAATCGGCAATCAGCTGATCATCGAGACGCCCAAGAAGAAAATGACGCTGACGGAATGGCTCGATACGCTGGAGCCCATTGATGAGCCGTTTCCAGAAATTGAAGACCCGCCACCTGAGCCCGTCGACCTTTGAGCAGGCTCTATCTTCTTGATACGAA
>CAZAMS010000251.1:0-7022 GCA_964486305.1 uncultured Aestuariivirga sp. | reverse complement strand
CCGCTGACCAGTATTTGCAGAAGCTCATCCGCCTTGAATATCGTGTTGCTGTCTGCGAGCAGATGGAGGGTCCGCAAGAGGCAAAAAAACGCGGCAGCAAGTCAGTTGTCCGACGAAATGTGGTGAGGCTGGTTACGCCCGGCACTCTTACTGAAGATACGCTGCTTGAATCGCGGACCAACAATTATATCGCGGCACTCGCCGCCACTAGGGGCACACAGGAGATGGCCCTTTCCTGGGCCGATATTTCTTCCGGCGAATTTTCTGTCCTGCTGACCAATCACAAACAGCTGGCCGCCGAGCTGGCAAGGTTGGAGCCCCGCGAAATCATTTTTGGCGATAACCTGCTCGGCGACGGGATTACCGAGAGGATATTGCGGGACACCGGTATTTCGCTCAGTCCGCTGCCCACGTTGCGCTTTGACAGCACGGCTGCCGAAAAGCGCTTGAAGGAGCATTTCGGTGTCCTGGCTTTTGACGGCTTCGGCACCTTCTCAAGAGCAGAGATCGCCAGTCTGGGTGGACTCCTTGATTACATTCTGCTCACCCAGGTTGGAAAAATTCCGCATCTTCGCAGTCCACGAAAAGAAGATGGACATTCGGGCCTGCAAATCGATGCGGCAACACGGGTGAACCTGGAGCTCAACCGCAAGCTCTCGGGAGAAAGGGAAGGAAGCCTTCTTTCCGTCATCGACCTTACAGTCACGGCGGCCGGGGCCCGTTTGCTAGCAAGCCGGCTGGGGCAACCCCTCAATCAGGTTGAAGCAATCGAAGCGCGCCTCGATGAGGTCAGCCACTTTGAGGCGATGCCCGAGCTCAAGGACAATCTGCGGCACGGACTTAAGTCGATGCCGGACCTTGAACGCGCGCTCGGACGCCTGACACTTGCTCGCGGGGGCCCACGCGATCTCGCTGACATTCGCGATGGATTAAAGTGTGCTGACGCAATTGGCGACTTGCTGAATATCAATGATCCGCTGAACCAGCTTCCGGCAAATCTTGCTGCAGCCAGAAGTGTCATTAAAAATCTTCCGCATCATCTGGTGCAACGTCTGGACGAGGGACTTTCCGACGTACTGCCCATGCTGGCCCGTGATGGCAATTTTGTCAGGCAGGGCTACAACGGGGAACTGGACAGTGCCCGCACCTTGCGAGACGATACACGTCAGGTCATTGCCGATTTGCAGCTGCGCTATTCCGAAACTGCCGGCATCAAGAACCTGAAGATCCGCCACAACAACATGATTGGCTACTTTATCGAAGTAACGACACAGAATGCTTCGGTATTGAGTGATGAGAAGTTTGCAGGCGAATTCATTCACCGTCAAACCATTGCAAATACGACCCGCTTTACAACCCTTGAACTTTCCCAGCTTGAACAGCGCATTGCATCGGCAGCCGAACGGGCGCTCGCCACTGAACTTGAGGCGTTCAATGGCTTTGTCGAAAATGTCACAGATGAAAGAGAGACTATTTCAAATATTGCCGCAGCCCTTGCAGCCCTCGACGTCGCCTCATCCCTGAGTGAACTGGCCCAGCGCAACCGTTATGTACGCCCCGTTGTCGACCAGTCACGAAGTTTCAAGATCGAGGGTGGCCGCCACCCGGTGGTGGAGAGTGTTCTGCAAAAGGGCGGCGAAAGCGCTTTCATTGCCAATGACTGCGACCTCTCGGTCCGGAACCACCGGTTATGGCTGCTGACCGGCCCCAATATGGCCGGTAAATCAACGTTTTTGCGGCAGAATGCGCTCATCGCAATTCTGGCCCAGATGGGTTCCTATGTGCCGGCCAGAAGGGCCCATATTGGCGTTGTTGACCGCCTGTTCAGCCGCGTTGGAGCTGCCGATGACCTGGCGCGCGGGCGCTCGACATTCATGGTTGAAATGGTGGAAACGGCGGCAATCCTCAATCAGGCAACCGAAAGCTCGCTGGTCATACTGGACGAGATTGGCCGCGGGACATCAACCTTTGATGGCCTGTCGATTGCCTGGGCCACGGTTGAGCATCTGCATGAGACCAACCGGTGCCGCGCGCTCTTTGCCACGCACTACCATGAGCTTACAACCCTTGCGGCAAGGCTTGATGGCCTTCATAACGCGACCGTGAGGGTACGGGAATGGAAGGGCGAGGTGATATTCCTCCATGAGGTCGCAAGCGGGGTGGCAGACCGTTCCTATGGCATTCAAGTGGCAAAACTGGCGGGCTTGCCGCAGGCCGTTACGGAGCGGGCCGCGACAATCCTGGCGCAGCTGGAAAAAAGCGAGCAGGCCTTCAAACGTAAAACCCTCGTCGATGATTTGCCGCTGTTTTCTTCTTTACAAGCATCGGCCGATAATTCATCGCAGCCCAAAACAGATGAAATCCGGGATATGCTGACAACCATTCGGCCTGATGAACTCACGCCACGCGATGCACTCGCTTTCCTTTATGCCCTCAAGGCGAAAGTAACTGACACGCCATGACGTCCAAATCCATTCAACATCCTGAGCGGTTGATTGACGTTGCCTTGCTGCGTGAAAGGCTTAACGGGCTCGTTCGAGCGACAGGCCCCGATGCATCAAAAATCCGTCCGGCCGTTGTTGAAATGCTCAAGGATTTCCTGAAATCCGCAAAGGTGGAGGCGGAAAAACGGCTCCTGGAGGACGGCAAGGGCACGCAATGCGCAAAAAATCTCGCCTATGCCCAGGATGAAATCATCCGCACGCTCTATGAGTTTGCCAGGGAGAAAATTTATCCAAATGCAATCACCAGCGCGCTGCAGGAGGTTGCCATCATAGCTACCGGTGGTTATGGCCGTGGCACGCTGGCACCCGGATCCGACATTGACCTTCTCTTCCTGCTGCCGGGAAAACAGGAATCAACAAACGAGCGGCTGATTGAGTTCATTCTCTATACGCTCTGGGACATGCGCCTGAAGGTTGGCCACGCAACACGCAGCACGGAAGAGTGCATACGCCTGGCCAAGACTGACAATACGATTCTGACCTCGATTCTTGAGGCCCGGTTCATTTGCGGCAATGAAAGGCTCAGTAGGAGCATGCAATTTCATTTTCGCCGTGACATTGTGCAAGCAGGCGCACGGAAATTCGTGGCCGACAAACTGGCTGAACGTGACGTTCGCTTGGCGAAAAGCGGCGAAAGCCGTTACCTGGTTGAACCCGACTTGAAAGATGGCAAGGGAGGCCTGCGCGATCTCCATACGCTCTTCTGGATCGCAAAATTTCTCTATGACGCAAACTCGCCCGAAGAACTTGCCGACAAGGGGGTGTTTACGCACGAGGAGCTCGCGCGATTTCAGAAATGCGAGGACTTTCTCTGGGCGGTTCGTTGCCATCTGCATTTCATTGCGGGGCGGGGCGAGGACCGAGTGAGTTTTGACCGCCAGGTTGAACTTGCAGGCCGGCTTGGCTACCAGTCCCATGCGGGCCTGAAAAATGTCGAACGCTTCATGAAGCATTATTTTCTCATTGCAAAGGAAGTGGGAGATCTCACGCGCATTTTCTGCGCGAGCCTGGAGGCAAAACAGGTGAAGGACATCCCGGTCCTGAGCCGTGTCATGGGGCGGTTCAGGCCCAAACTACCCGTCAGGGTCCCGGAAAACAAAAATTTCCGGATTGAAAGCGGGCGGCTTGCCTTGGCCCATCCAAACGTTTTCCGTGATGATCCGGTAAACCTTCTGCGCCTGTTTTCGGCGGCCAGCACCTATGGCGCCGAAATTCATCCCGATGCCCTCAAGACAGTCCGGCAGTCGCTTTCCCTGATCAACAAGGAGCTCTGCAACAATCCGGAAGCAAATGCCCTCTTTCTGGACATGCTGGTCAACAGCGATTCATCGGAAACACTGCTGCGCATGATGAATGAAGCGGGCGTTCTGGGCCGCTTCATTCCGGAATTCGGCAAGGTCGTGGCGATGATGCAGTTCAACATGTATCACCACTACACGGTGGACGAGCATCTCATCCGCGCCGTTGGCATACTGGCTGCCCTTGAGAAGGGGCGATTGTCGGAAGATCACCCGCTTGCGGCAGTACTTTTTCCTACGCTCAAGAGCCGCCGCTCACTTTATGTGGCGACACTCCTGCACGATATCGCAAAGGGCCGCGAAGAGGATCACTCCATAGCCGGGGAGCGCATCGCGCGCGCGCTAGGTCCCCGATTTGGCCTTACGCCCGAAGAAACGGAAACGGCGGCATGGCTTGTCCGCAATCATCTCCTGATGAGTGAAACGGCCCAGATGCGTGATCTCAATGACTTCAAGACCATTCTGGATTTCGCTGCGATTGTGCAAAGCCCGGAATGGTTGAAGTTGCTGCTGATTCTGACCGTTGTTGATATTCGCGCCGTAGGGCCCGGGGTGTGGAACGGCTGGAAAGGCCAGCTCCTGCGCACGCTTTATGCGGAAGCAGAACCCGTGCTAACCGGAGGACATACGGGAAGTTCACGCGAGGTTCGGGTCAAGGAAGCCCAACTGGCTTTCCTCTCGCAGTTTCCGCAATGGTCGGAACAGCAGATCAAGACTGCCATATCACGCCATTATGATGCCTATTGGCTGAATGTCGACCTCAAGAAACAAATCGCCCATCAGGCCCTGATGGAAAGAGCCTCACCCCGAAACATCGTGACAGAAGTTCATACGGATGCATTCACCGCTGTCACCGAATTGACAATCTATGCGCCTGACCATCCCCGCCTGCTGGCACTCATAACCGGCGCCTGTGCCGCGGCGAGCGCCAACATCATGGGGGCGCAGATATTCACCACGACTGATGGCATGGCCCTTGATACAATTCTCATCCAGCGGGAATTTTCCACCGAGGACGACGAACAGCGCCGGGCCGAACGGGTGACAGAAATCATTCGCATGGCACTGCAGGGAAAATTGCGCCTGAAAGACACGGTTGCCAATGTCAATCAGCCGCGGCCACGCCTCAGGGCCTTCTCGGTTGAGCCCCGGGTCATCATCGACAACCAATCGTCAAACCGTTTCACCGTGATTGAAATCAATGGCCTTGATCGCATTGGCCTTCTATATAACCTGACCGACGCGCTGTTTCACCTGAGCCTGAACATTGCTTCGGCCCACATCACCACGTTTGGCGAAAAGGCCATTGACGTTTTCTATGTCACCGATCTCACTGGCGGAAAAATTGTCAATCCGGCGCGGCATGCCCAAATTGAACGGGAACTGATGAAGGCCCTGGTGCCTGCACCGGAAAGACTTGCAAACACGGCATGAATCAGTGGAAGAGACTCTTGAACCTGGGTGTTGAGACATGTCGCTCCTGAAATCGGCAGCAACGGTGGGCGGGCTTACGTTGATAAGCCGGCTGCTGGGGTTTTTGCGCGACCAGCTTATCGCTTTTACGCTCGGGACAGGATTTGTCGCTGAAGCCTTCTTTGTGGCGCAAAGATTTCCAAATCTGTTTCGCGCGCTTTTTGCCGAGGGGGCGTTCAATTCCGCCTTCGTGCCGCAGTTCGCCAGGCGTATCGAGGGAGAGGGGCACTATCCCGCCCACAAATTTGCCATCGAGATATTTTCTGCATTGCTGGCCTGGCTGCTGGTGTTCACAGCCCTTGCGATGATTGCCATGCCCTGGCTGATCTATGTCATAGCTCCCGGGTTTTCGCAGGACGCGCAGAAGGTGCAACTCACCATTGATCTCACGCGGATATGTTTTCCCTATCTGCTCTTCATGTCGCTCACGGCGCTGCAATCGGGAGTGCTCAACAGCCTCAACCGTTTTACGGCTGCTGCAGCCGCCCCCATTCTTCTCAACATTGTCATGATCCTCTCGAACGTGATTGCGTGGTTTTTCAACACCGATGACAGCGCTGTGACGGGCTATATTTTTGCCTGGGGTGTTTCGTTGGCGGGTGTTGCACAATTCATCCTGCTGGCCATCGCCTGCAAGCGTGCAGGAATGCCGCTGTTTCCGAAATGGCCCAGATTTTCACCTGATGTCAAACGCGTTCTCGCCCTTTCAATCCCTGGGATTATTTCAGGCGGAATTATGCAGATCAATCTGCTTATCGCCACCATCATTGCCACGAGCATTGATCGCGCAGTGGCTTATCTCTACTACGCGGACCGGCTGTATCAACTCCCGCTTGGGGTTATTGGTGTTGCCATTGGCGTAGTGTTGCTGCCTGACCTGTCGCGCAAACTGCGTGCCGGTGACAATCAGGCGGCCCTCAACAGCCAAAACCGGGCGCTTGAGCTTTCTTTGTTTCTTACTATTCCGGCTGCAATTGCCCTGATGGCGATACCCGGCCCCATCCTGCATACGGTTTTCGAACATGGCGCATTCAGTGCCGCGGATACGCTTGCGGTGGCGCCCACGGTACTGGCCTTTGCCGCGGGGCTTCCCGCCTTTGCCATGACCAAGGTTTTCCAACCCGGCTTCTTTGCCCGGGAAGACACCAAGACGCCGATGCGCTTTGCGATCATTTCGGTGGCGATCAACATTGTGGCCAGCCTCCTACTGTCGCGGTGGTATGGCCATGTTGGCATTGCCATGGCAACTTCCATCGCGGCCTGGGCCAATGCCATCCTTCTTGCCGCAGCACTGACGCGGCGCGGGCACTACAGACTGGATGACCGCCTGAAGGCAAGACTGCTGCGTATCATCATATCTGGCGTACTTATGGGGCTGTTACTGCTTCTTGGCCTCTGGTTCTTGCAGGAAAATTTCACTGAAACCGCAAATTTCCTTAGCGCTGTCTGGGGATTGGTCGTTCTCGTCGTTGGCGGCATTGCCGGTTACTTTACTTTGGCGCATTTTTCGGGGGCCATGACCCTTGCCGAGATGAGAGCCGCCACAAAACGCTAACTCTTTTCAATCCGCATAATTGCGGGCATAAGGCGGCCTGATTATTCCATAGGATTTCCTTGATGACCACTTTCACGCCACGGGTTTTTTCCGGCATGCAGCCCACGGGCAATTTGCACCTCGGCAATTATTTGGGTGCCATGCTGAACTGGATCAAATTGCAGGAAACCCATGAGTCCATTTATTGCGTGG
>CAZAMS010000250.1:0-7909 GCA_964486305.1 uncultured Aestuariivirga sp. | reverse complement strand
GGCCACAGGTGCTGCAATGTGTCGAAGCCGGCACCGCGGAGCGCATTCAGAATGGGCGGATCATAGCCGCGAAGGGCCAAAAGAGCAGCGATAACCGCAAGCCCGCAGACGAGCGCCGGCAGGTTGGATAAAAGTCTCATGCCTTGCATAATATCAATGCGTAATACAATAGACTTAAGCCCCGAATGGGAATTTCAATTGCGTCCATCGACATGTTTGACCAGCCGCTCCGCGTTCAACAGCGCTGGAACCTTTTCCAACCCTGCTCCAGTGATTCCCCGCGCTGAATAACAATCAATGCATCAATCACCATCGTACCTCGTTTTTCTTGCTTAGCCAGGCGACTGCGGCGGCTGGCTAACTTCTCTCTCGGGCAGCTCACTACCACCTCCGAACCCGTGCGGCAGTGATGATTTGCAATTCTGGATTGGCAGCCAGAAGGATGTCTGCAGTGAAGTCTGGCTCAAAATATAAGGAAGATATTTGGCAATTGACTCCCCCTTTACCCGGGCTGTGAGCTCGCGGGCTTCATCGCCGCCGGCACGACCCACTTCACAACCTTCGCGCAAGTCAACACAATTCCCGGAACTGCAAAGATTGATAAAACCAACATGCACGGCAACGCCGGTCTTTTGCTTGGACCAGAGGTCAAGGCCAGTGCCGCGAATGCCGATTGTCGCGCTGGCAGTCTGAATGTCATAAGCACTCTTGGCGCTCCTTCCTGTGATGAAACGGAAGGTGCCGCGCAGCGCCTTGATTGAAACTTTTTGGGCCGTGTTGCCACCCTTCATCAGGAAGCGGTCCAATATCAGAGTTGATCCGGGGCCGACTACAAGTTTGGTGCCATCAGCAAGAATGATCTGAGCATTGCCGCTGCGCACCACAATCTTGTCGTCTTCATAGACCGGCGCTCCGGCGGCGAGGTCGCGGTCGCCGTTTGGACCTGATGCAGAGGGCTTGCCAACGACGGCCGCCACTTCACCGATTGCATCCGCAGCGAATACTAGCGATTGACTTGCGGCTGTGAATAAAACTGTTGAGAGGACAAGTGCGAATACGGCAAAGCGCATGATGAATACCCTGGCACTATTGAGTCCGTGAAAATGCCCCGAGACAAGCTAGCCTCGGGGGAGAAGGCTTGCAACAGATATTCGGGGTTTCCAAAAAACCACATTTCGAATAGAGTGATTAAAGCTCAACGAAGATGAACGCGAGATGAAAAATTATGCAGGCGCTGTTCATTAAAGGGGTTCCATTTTTGATTTTCATGTTCTAGGACCCTGCCCATGGAGACTTCTTCACTGGAACAGATCTTGTTGCTTGTTGCCGCCTTGCAGGTGAAACATTTCATCTGCGATGGCCCGTTGCAGACCCGGGCCATGGTTGAAGCCAAGGGCCATTATGGCCGTCCTCTCGGGCTGCTTCATGCACTCATTCACGCCGTTGGAACGGTGCTTGTCCTTGCCGGTTTTGGTTTTGCATCTGCAACGGTGTTGCTGCTGGGCCTGTTGGACTTTGCCATCCACTATCACGTGGATTTCACCAAGGAGAATGTGGTGCGAAAGGCTGGCTGGACACCTGCGCAGGGGCCATTCTGGTGGGCGCTGAGTGCTGACCAGACGGCACACCAGCTCACTTATCTGCTCATCACCTATATTTTGCTTAAATCCTGACTGATTCCTCGGGCGACAAGGTCCGGCGTGTGTTGGAGCGGCGCATCTTCATGGCGAGATCGCGCCCCAGAAGCTGGTAGATGATGCCCGAGATTTGATTGTCGGCGGCTGTGACCTTGGCCATGCGCTTCTTCGAGAATGCGAGAATGCGACTTGGTTCATCAACCACAACTGTCGCTGTTGCAAGGTTGTTGGTGAGATAGGCGACCTCGCCTACAAACGAACCTTTTTCGAGATAGGTCACGAAGGAGCCATTGACTTCAACACTTGCGCGGCCCGAGCACAGGAAATAAAGCGCATCCACGGCCGCGTCCTGCCTGGTCAGCGTTTCACCAGGTACTGCATCTTTCCAGTCAGCGGCCCTCAGCAATCTGGCAATCTGGGAATCTTCGAGACCTGAAAGAACTTCACGCAGAAGAGGTGCTTCTTTCACCGGCAGCCTGAGGCTGGCGCGGTCACGGACAAGCCAGAAGAGGTGATAGAGATTGATGCCTATGAAAAGGAGATCCCAGCCAATTCCAATTTTCAAATCCCCGCCAGTCAGGCGGAAATAAGCGATCTCGATAAACAGGCCGATCACGGCGGCGACACGCAGCCAGAAAATGTTGGTCATGAGATAGGAAATCGCAATGACAGCGTATGACAGCGTGACTGTCATGTCGGTCAGAGTGAAAAATTCTGCCATGATACGCTCAATCTTTTTCCAGCGGCCAAGTTCGCTTTTTCCGCTGTAGCTTGTCAAGCAAGGATAAGGCGGACTGATGGCGTCACGTGGGCAGCGTGTAAAGAAGCGCCTGAGCTTGTCTGCCGTTAAGTGGCATGCCAATAATTGAAAAAGGGACAACATTCGCGCGTTGCGTGGAAAGAGTTTTTCAATCTTGTGAAGGTTACCCGGAATGAACCAGCGCTTGCGTCTCACGGAAAATCTCGTCCGGCGCGCCCATCGAGAAGTGCCCGATGCGGGACCCTCAGCGACGTCCGCAATCTTTTCCGAGGAAGACTATGACGCACACCTGAGCGAGTTTCTAAAAGACCGGCCGGCTGGGCCAGTCAATATCTTCTGTTACGGTTCATTGATCTGGAAGCCGGTGTTTGAACCAGTGGCAACGGCACGCGCCACGGCTTTGGGATGGCAACGGGCATTTTGCCTCAGGATCGTACGTTTTCGCGGCACGCCGGAACAACCAGGGCTGATGATGCAGATTGACCGCGGGAGCCAATGCGAGGGTCTGGTTCAGCAGGTTGCAGCCGCGCGGGAATGGAAAGATCTTTCGGTGCTGTGGCGACGCGAGATGACCATTAAACCACCCGGCAACCTTCCGCGCTGGATTGACGTTGACATAGGTGGAAGGATCACGAAGGCAATTGCCTTCACCGCCAATCCGGCAAGCCCGAATTATGTTGGCGGGCTCACAACTGAAGAAATTGCGCGGACGTTGGCCATGGCTTGCGGACATTGGGGGAGCTGCGCTGGCTATTTGCATCAGACTGTGTTGTCGCTTGACGCTGTCGGCATTCATGATTGCTATCTCTGGGACCTCCAGGAACGCGTGGCGGAGCTGATTGAAGCGCAGACGGGTCGGCGCTGAGCGCATACTCGCCAAACTTTCAATAATGTGTAACCTGCAATTTGCTTATGTACTGGAGCCTATGCTGTGACGACGATTGATGACGCCCTCGCTGAAGCAATTGCCAATTTTGTGGCCAAACGACCCAAGACCCAGGCGCTGCATGGGCGGGCGAAGGCCGTAATGCCGGGGGGCAATACGCGCACCGTTCTGTTTTCGGCACCCTTTCCAATTCGGGCTGAACGGGCGGAAGGCGCCACGATCTGGGATGTGGATGGGCATTCCTATCTGGATTTGGTGGGGGAATATTCGGCCGGCATTTATGGTCACTCCAATCCGCGCATTCACAAGGCGGTGACTGACGCTTTGGCGCAGGGGTTGAATCTCGGTGCGCATCACACGCGAGAGGTGATTTTTGCCGAAGTGGTGACCAAGCGTTTTCATCTCGATCTCGTGCGCTTCACCAATTCGGGCACGGAAGCGAACATGATGGCGCTGGCGGCGGCGCGGTGTTTTACCAAGCGCAAAAAGATCATGCCGATGGAGGGCGGTTATCACGGCGGCACACTTTATTTCACCCATGGTGCCTCGCCGGTGAATGCGCCGTTTGACTGTGTGGTGGCGCACTTCAATGACATCGAAAAAACCCGCGCGCTGATTGCCCAGCATGCGGATGATCTGGCCGCTGTTATTCTGGAACCTATGCTGGGAGGAGGCGGGTGTTTGCCAGCGACGCCGAAGTTCCTAGCGATGCTTCGGGAAGAAACGGCCAAGCGCGGGATCGTGCTAATCTTCGATGAGGTGATGTCGTCACGGCTTCACCCCAATGGGCTTTCTGCCCAATACGGCATTCAGCCCGACCTCAAGACCCTCGGCAAATACATCGGCGGCGGCATGAGCTTTGGGGCCTTTGGCGGCAGCCGCGCCATCATGGAGCAGTTCGATCCGTCACGGCCCAATGCGTTGCCCCATGCGGGAACCTTCAACAACAATACGCTGACCATGACGGCTGGCCATGCGGGGCTGACCGAGATTTTTACGCCGGAGGCCTGTGTGGCACTCAATGAACGGGGCGAGAAGTTGCGTCACGCGATCAATGATCTCTGCATGCGGTATCAGGCCGCGCTGCAGGCAACAGGTGTGGGATCGATGCTCATGTTGCACCCGATTGCCGGGTCCATCGTTAAACCAGAAGATATGGAGAAGGGGGATAACAGATTGAAAAGGCTGCTCTATCTCGATCTCCTGGATCAAGGCGTTTACATAGCCGAGAGGGGTTTTATAGCGCTTTCCCTGATGGTGACGCCGCCCGATACGCAGCAGCTGCTGGATGCTTTGGAAAGCTTCATCAAACGATACCGGCATTTGATGGTGGCTTCGGCCCAGACCTCGGGCTAGTATGTATTGAATGCACGTTCAATAGAGGAGACCGCTATGCTTAAATCGGCCAGCAACCGTTTCAATGCGCAAGACCTTTGGCAGAAGGATCACGATCATTTCCTGCATCCCTGGACGCATTTTGACAGCTTCAAAAAGGATGGCTCCCTTCTCATTGTGGAAGGCGAAGGAACCCACATCACCGATGTGAACGGCAAACGCTACCTTGATGGCCTCGGCGGAATGTGGTGTGTGAATGTGGGCTATGGCCGCAAGGAAATGGCGGAAGCCATGGCGGAGCAGGCACTGCTGCTGCCCTATGCCAATGCCTTTGTGGACATGAGCAATGCGCCCGCTGCCGAGCTCGCCGCCAAGCTTGCGGAGATTGCACCGGGCTCGCTCAATCATGTGGCGTTTTCGACGTCGGGTTCTTGTGCCAATGACACGGCTATTCGCTTGGCGCATTTTTATCATGCGCGGCGCGGCGAACCCGGCCGCAAGCATATTATCTCGCGGCACAATTCCTATCATGGTTCGACCTATCTCACGATTTCCGTGGGCAACCGCTACGGCGACCGCACGGAGAATTTTCATTATCTCTCGGATTTCATCCATCACCTTTCGGCGCCTTATCCCTACCGGCGACCAGAAGGCATGACAGAAGATCAGTTCACGGATTTTCTTGTGGAGGAATTTAAGGCAAAGATTCTGGAAGTCGGTGCGCCTAATATTGCAGCCTTTATTGCGGAGCCCATTCAAGGTTCAGGCGGCGTGGTCACACCGCCTCCCGGCTATTTCAAACGCATGTGGGAAGTGGCGAAAGAGAACGGCATTCTGTTCATCGCCGATGAAGTGGTCACAGCCTTCGGAAGGCTTGGCCATTGGTTTGCGAGCTATGATGTGTTCGGGGTTGAGCCCGATATCATCGTCTCGGCCAAGGGGTTGACCTCGGGTTATTTGCCGTTGGGGGCCACGATATTTTCCGACGCGGTGCATGAATCAATCAGCCAGCCCGGACCGGATGTATGGTTCGCCCATGGCTTTACCTATTCAGGGCACCCCGTTTGCTGTGCGGTGGGCTTGAAAAACATTGAGATCATTGAGCGTGAAGGCCTGCTTGATCATGTGAAAGTGGTGGGTGATTATTTTGAAAAACGCCTGAAGGAACTGGAAAGCTTGCGCCTTGTTGGCAATGTGCGCGGCAAGCGGTTGATGATGTGCGTGGAATATGTGGCGGATAAGGCAACGCGCGCGCATCTGCCTGATGAGATCAATATCTCAAAACGCATCTCAAACCTGTGTGAGCAGCGGGGGCTATTGGTACGCCCGCTGGGCCATCTCGATGTGATGTCGCCACCACTTACTCTCAGCATGGTTGAGGCGGATTTCCTGGTTGATACGCTGCATGGTGCGATTGAAGAAGTGACCCATGATCTCGTGAAAGGCGGCTTGCTGCCTGCGGACACTCGGCCAATACAGCACGGCGGGAATTGAGGTTCCTTTCTACGCCCTCCAAATTAATTGTCATTCCGGCGCAAGCCGGAATCCCAATGACGTCAGAGGGACTCCGGCTTTCGCCGGAGTGACGAATTTATGTCGAAGTAATAGATATCTTCGGGCCCGTCCCTCTCGTCGATTTGGGACCCGATCTGGACGGCCCCTAGTTTTAGCGCGAGTGCCAGCGAGGCTACATTCGTCGGCTGAATTGAGAGAATGATGCTTTCAAGTCCCTGGGTTTTGGCCCAGGCGGTGAAGGCCGTGATGGCCTCGTAGGCGATGCCTTGCCGGCGGTAAGGCTCGAAAATGGTATAGCCCAATTCGGTAGCCAGACTTTCCTTGCCATTGTGCACAAAGGGCATGGGCCTATGATGGCAATTCATGTTGCCAATGATGTCGCCGGTTTCTTTCGATGCGATGGCGCGGATGGACCATGGGGCGTAGGCAGGGTCCTCGAGCCACTGATCGTAGCGCAGTTTGTATACCCAGGAATCCTCGAACCACTCTTCTGGCAGTTTTTTGCCGATGAGCTTCTGCGTGGCTCTGATATTTCCGGCAGCGGTGCTGGCAAGAGCTGCCAAGGGAACGGTGCGCAATATCAGGCGATCGGTTTCGATGTGAATCACAGGGCAGCTTTCAATTGACGAGCAAGGTTTCCTTTGGCTCCGGCTTCAACGCCGTTTAATCCCAGCCAGCCCGCCATCAGCATCAATTCTTTGCTCAAGGCTTCGGCTGTTTCCTTTGCGTCGGCATGGGGTTCAAGATGGATTGCGTTGGCGCGCAGCACCCTTGCCTGCCTGTCAGCCTTTAGACATACGCGGGCGGCAAAGCGGTCTCCCATCAGGAAGGGCAGGACATAATAGCCGAATTTGCGTTTCTCAGCTGGCGTATAAATTTCGATGCGGTAATGGAAATTGAAAAGCCGCTCGGCCCGGGCGCGTTCCCATACAAGGGGATCGAAGGGTGAGACCAGCGCCGTGCCGCCAGCCTTGCGCCGGAGTTTTGCATCCCTATGCACATAGGCCTGGTGTTTCCAGTCCTGCACCGTCACCGGGACAAGTGTCCCATCTTCAATGAGTTCAGCCAAGGCAGTTTTGGTTTCAGCCACGGGCAGGCGAAAATAATCGCGCAAATCAAATTCAGTTCCTACGCCAAGGGCACGGGCGGAAAGCTCCAGAAGCTTGCGGAAGGTTTCGGACTCCGAAGGTGTTGGTCTCTGTAAAACCTCCGAAGGAATGACATTCTCCGTGAGATCGTAAATGCGCTCGAAGGAGGGCCTTGCCGCTGTCGTAATGAGGCCCTGGTCGAAAAGAGTTTCAAAGGCCATTTTGCCCTTGCTCCAGCCCCACCAGCCGCCTTCGCCCTTTCCGCTGTCGGGAAAATCGCTCACCGCCGTGGGGCCGTTGCGCCTTACGAAATCAAGAACGCTTTTCACAAATTCACCTTCGTCGTGGGCGAAGCGATTCATCGAGCCATAGGTGCCATTGCCATTCAGCGCGCGGTTCATGCGCCAGCGCATGAGGGGATGGAGCTCGAGCGGCACAAGGCTTGCATCATGGGAACAGCATTCAAACATGGTGCGTTTCTTGTTGCTGAAGCTGCGGGCATCAAGCGTGGCATGGTCATAGTGGCCCAATCTTGAAAGCACCGGCAGGTAATGCGAGCGCACCAGAACATTCACGCTGTCGAGTTGCAGCAGGTTCAACTGTGTGATGGTGTTGCTGATCTTGGTCCAGTTCGCCTTGCCCTCGCGTTTTGTAAAAGTGAAGCCCTGCGCAACGAGCGCCAGCCTCC
>CAZAMS010000249.1:0-3886 GCA_964486305.1 uncultured Aestuariivirga sp. | reverse complement strand
GGGGCCGAAGCTCACATGCGCCGTGATGGACGAGTCCGGAGAAATCGGAACCGTTTTCTTTTCCTTAGCACTGACATATTTGATCGTACCCAAAAGGCAGGTGGAATAGGCTGCGGCAAACAGCTGATCGGGATTGAGGCCATCGTCGGTGCCGCCCATCTCCTTCGGTTTGCCGATCTTGATGTCGAGCATGCCATCGGCGGATTTGGCCTGGCCTTGCCCGCGCCCTCCGGTTGATGTGACATGGGCGGTGTAGAGTTTCTTGATTGCCATGGGAGCCTCCTTATTGATTTATCATGCTGGCATGCCGATGTGTTGCTGGCAAGCGGCGGGCTTGCTAGACCATTGCCATGCGGTTTCCTCACTATCGTTGAAGTGCCCCAGTCTATCAAGGAGGGCCTAATTATGGGAACTATCGACCTATATTGCGAACGGACTGATCCCAGCCTGTGGGCAGAGCCGGTGAACGCCGCGACAAACGCGGCGTACTTGGTATCGGCATGGTTTGCCTGGCGTCTTGCGCGGCAGTCGGGAGGATCGGACGGCGGCATTCAGGTGCTGCTCGCTCTGATGATTTTCATTGGCATCGGTAGTGGCCTGTTTCACACTTTCGCAACTGCAACGACTCGGATACTCGATGTACTTCCCATCGCACTTTTCATCCTGACCTATTTGTGGTCTTACTGTCGGCGAATCGTCGGGCTGAAGCCCATTTTTTCTGCGGGCATGGTGGGTGCTGCAGTTCTAGCCATCTACGCCAGCAGACAATTTCCACAGCTGCTCAACGGTTCGCTGATCTACGCGCCGGCATTGATTCTTGTCGCTGGCCTGGGACTTGTCCACCTGTTGCAGGCCAGGCAGGCGCGCTACGATCTCCTTGCCGCTGCAGGCGTGTTTGTTGTTGCGCTCTTCTTCCGGACAATCGACAACATGGTTTGTTCGGAATTTCCGCTCGGAACCCATTTCCTCTGGCATGTTCTGGGCGCACTAGCGTCATACTTGGCAATGCGCGCATTAATCTCAAACTTGCCAGGGACCACAGACTATCAGAAGGCTGATCGCTGACACCGCTCTAAATGAAACAAACCAGACGATCTTCGTCTGCACGTTCACCATCTTCCTGATCGAGTGCAAAGCGGTGACATGGGCGAGCGGTCTTGCTAGACCATGGGCATGCGGTTTCCACCTTCATTTCTTGATGACATTCGCGGGCGGGTCGGACCACCGGAGGTGCCGACTGGCATGAAATTTTTGTTGGCGAGAATTTACTTGTTCGATTTCTTGCCGAGCTCATGTTCCACGTAGGACCGCAATACGGCGTTCATGCGTGTCTGATATCCCCGTCCGGTAGATTTGAAAAACGCAAAAACATCGGCATCGACCCGCAGGCTCACTGGCAGTTTGCCTTTGGGATAGTAGATTTTAGCTTTTGACCAATCGAGATCAAGTGGTGCCGCATTGGGATCGCTGGCGATGGCGCGGGCGATATCCTCATCAGTCAGGGCATCAAATTTGGCCCAATCGGTTTTGCGCGGGGGGATGCGTTTAAAGTCTTCAACGGAAATGCGCACCATGCCGTCGGCGTTCGGACGGAGTAGCTTTTCGCGCAGAGATGATCCTGATATTTTCACCCCTTTGCGTGAAGACGACGACAAGCGCTTTGAATCCGGCAAGGCCGATTGCGACGTAGCGGTCTTCCGTTTCGTGGGTTTCGTGTCGCGCGAGAATCCCGCTATCAAAGATTTGCGCGGCTTCTTCGAAGCCGACGCCGTGCTTGCGCCTGTTGCCTTTTGCTTTTTCATCATGCCACTCGAACCCCGCGAATTCAAATTCGAGCACTTCCCAATCCTGGCTCATTCCTCACCTTCAAAATCAGTAGTTCAAAACCGAACATAGTTATCACCTAGTATTAATTGCAGAAGTTGATGTCTTTGATTTTGAATAAGATTTTGAATGAGTTTGAAGTTTTTGATTTTGAATGAGGTTGATGTCTTTGATTTTGAGTACTGTTTGATTGGGAAGCGTTCAAACCTTCTGCAACTTGATTGTTTGTGTATATACATTTGTCATGACACGTTGTCAACATATACCTGAATTGCCCATTTCTTGTCCTTTCCCTGGTAGCGGCACGGCGCTATGACATTTCCCATGCGGTTTCCACCTTCATTTCTTGATGACATTCGCGGGCGGGTTAGCATCTCGTCGGTGGTTGGGCGGCGCGTGGCCTGGGACCGGCGCAAGACCAATGTGGGCAAGGGGGACTACTGGGCCTGCTGCCCGTTCCACAATGAAAAGTCGCCCTCGTTCCATGTGGATGACCGGAAGGGGCGCTACCATTGTTTTGGCTGCAAACAGTCCGGGGATATTTTCACGTTCCTTGTCGAGAAAGAGGGAGCGAGTTTCCCGGAGGCGGTGGAACGCTTGGCGCAGGAGGCGGGGCTGCCGATGCCCCAGTTTTCCGAAGCTGATGTGAAGCGCGAGGAGGTTCGTGCAAGTCTTTATGACGTCATGGAAATTGCCGCGAAGTTTTTTGAGGCTGAGTTGCAGGCGGCGCGCGGGGCGAAGGCGCGGGGGTATCTGGCGGACCGGCAATTGACGCCTGCCATCCAGAAAGAATTCCGGATTGGTTATGGGCCGGATGACCGCTCGGCTTTGCGCACTCATCTCGCCGAAAAGAATGTGACCGTGGAGCAGATGGCTGAGGCGGGGCTGGTGATTTCAGGCGACGATATTCCGGTGGCTTACGACCGCTTCCGCGACAGGGTGATGTTTCCCATTCGTGATCCGCGGGGCAAGGTGATTGCGTTTGGCGGGCGGGCTTTGAAAGCGGATGCCCAGGCGAAGTATTTGAATTCGCCGGAGACGCCTTTGTTTCATAAGGGGGCGGTTCTTTATAACCACGACAAGGCGAGGGGCTCGGCCCATGAGCTGGGCGCCATTATTGCGGTTGAGGGCTATATCGATGTGATTGCCATGCACCGGGCGGGCTTTCCCAATGCGGTGGCGCCCCTTGGAACGGCGTTGACCGAAGATCAGTTGGCCCTTTTGTGGAAAGCGGCGGCGGAACCGACGCTGTGTTTCGATGGTGACAGTGCGGGAATCAAGGCGGCTTATAGGGCGCTGGATTTGGCGCTGCCGCATTTGAAGCCCGGCTATTCGTTGAAGTTTGCGCTTCTGCCGGAGGGGCAGGACCCGGATGACCTGCTCAAGGCCCAGGGGCCGGAGGCGGTGAAAGCCGTGGTGGAGGCGGCGGAACCCTTGTCTGATGCTATCTGGCGGCGGGCGCTAACCGAAAATGACCGGGCGACACCGGAGCGGAAGGCGCAATTTGAGCGGGATTTGCGCGGACTTCTCAACCAGATTGGCGATGAAACGGTGCGCAAGCACTATATGGCTGACTTGACTTCCCGGTTTGACCAGCTGTTCCAGCGCAACCGGACGGGGGACAAGTTCAGGCTGCGCTCGCCCAATTTTCCGCAAAAACCGTGGAAAAAGGGACAAAAAGCCTGGGAAACGCCGCAACCCGCCTCACCCCAGCTCAAGGCCATGGCGGCCTTTGCGGGGGCGCAAAAGGCCCTGGAACGGCGGGAACGGCTGATTGTGCTGACTTTCGTCAATCATCCTGACCTTCTGCATGACTTTCTGGACGAGTTTGCCGCAGCAGAATTCGCTTCCCGCGAGCTTGACTCGCTGCGTACACAAATCATAAATAGCGCCGCGCTTGAGCAGGGCCTTGATAGAGGCGGGCTCAAGGGCCACCTGTTGTCACGAGGCTTTGGCCCTAGTCTGGACCACCTCGAAAACCAGGCGACGCGTTTGAACGAATGGTTCCTTGGTCCTGCGGCTGCACCAGATGATGCGCGGACTGGCCTTCGTCAAATGTTCG
>CAZAMS010000248.1:0-3183 GCA_964486305.1 uncultured Aestuariivirga sp. | reverse complement strand
GTCGTCTTGAGATTAACAAACTTGCCCGTTTCGCCGGAAGCCAGAATGGAAGTCATGACCTCCACGCCATGCAAGGTGCGATCAAGCGAACAGCGGGTATCGCGCTTTCCCTTGATGGCGGCGGCCATGTCAGCCAGCCCCGCTGCCCGGTAATTGGCAACCGGGCCGTGGTTGTCTTGATTGTTGATGCCGAAGGGATGATCCCAGGCTGACAGGGCTTCAGCGTCCCCGCCGCGCTTGGTGGCAAGAACCTCTCCGCCAAAGAAATTGGGATCAGGCACATAGAGCGAACCCTCCGTGCCAAACAATTCCATATTGCTGTGGCGATGGGCCCATACGTCCCAACTGGCGAGAAGGGTAACCGTGGCGCCATTGGCAAACTCCAGAAGGGCCTGAATGTTCGTTGGTGTTTTAACGCTGATCTTTTGTCCGGCGCGCGGCCGGCTCGTAATCGTGCGGGACTTCTCTGCCATCGAGGTGAGTGCCGCCACCCGTTTCACCGGGCCAATGAGATTGATCAGATTGGCAATGTAGTAAGGGCCAAGATCAAGAATGGGTCCGCCTCCCGGTTTGAAGAAAAAATCAGGATTGGGATGCCAGTGTTCCATGCCATGGCTCATCACAATGGCCGTACCCGAGGTAATCTTGCCAAGCTCGCCATCATCGATGGCCTTGCGCGCCCGCTGGTGGGCCCCGCCCAAAAATGTATCAGGCGCACAACCTACGCGAACCTTCTTCGCATCAGCGGCTTTTTTCAAGGTCGTGCCGTCCTTCATGGAGAGCACCAATGGTTTTTCAGAATAGACGTGCTTGCCGGCCTTTACCGCCGCAAGTGAAACACCGAAATGCGCATCCGGCACCGTGAGGTTCAGGATGAGATCAATGTTCTTGCTGGCCAACAATTCGGCGGGCTTTATGGCCGGAACGCCATATTCCTCGGCCCGTGTTTTTGCCATTTCAGGATTAAGATCGGCGCAGGCCACAATCTCAATGCCCTTGAACAGGGGGACAAGTTTGAAATAGGTGGTCGAGATGTTGCCGCAGCCCATGACGCCAATACGAATATTGTTTGTCATAATTTTTCCCTTAATATTTTTTTGCCGACGCCAGTGAGCGGCGGGCAAACCGTTCCGCATCGCTCGGCTTGTCGTGCTCCATGATATAATGCATGCAGCGTGTCTGCTTCAGCTCATCCATCACCGCCTGCCACTTCACGGTGCCATGGCCCACATCGGCCCAGCCATCCTCGTCTACGCATTCGCCCTTGGGGGCAATGTCCTTGACATGGGCGAGTGTAATGGCGCCCGCATAGGCCTTGATCCATTTGAGGGGATTGGACTTGGCGCAAATAACCCAGGCCACGTCGATTTCCCAATCCAGCGTTGGGGCCGCAGAAAACATCAATTCGTGCGGCGTGCTGCCGTCTTTGAGCGGAACAAATTCAAAATCATGGTTGTGCCACGCAAATGAATAACCTTCGGCGCGATAGGCGAGGGAAATAACGTTGAGACGCTTGCCAAAATCCTTCCAGCCCTTAGCTGTCTTGGGTCTTCGGTCAGGCATGAGATAGGGGCAAACCAGCTTGTTCATTCCCAGTGTTGATGCAATTTTCAATACTTTCTTCTTTTCCTTCTCCAGCATGTCGATGGAAAAATGTCCGGATGGCATGGTGAGGCCCAAATGGTTCATCTCGGCACGAAGCTTCTCGGGCTCAGCGTAGACGCCGCCAAAACCTTCAACCTTGACGTAGCCAAGATCGGACAATGTCTTCAGAGTGGCCTCAAGTGGCGGGTGATTACGGGCCGAGTAAAGTTGAAATGAATATCGTGTTGGCATGCGTGTTCTCCTGTTTATCGTTGAGTACTTAAGTGGGGATCTAGAGCCGCTCGCTGCTTTCCGCATCAAACAGGGACGCGAGCCCCACACGGAACCTGACGGTGATTTTCTCGTTGGGTTTGTAAATCTGGCTGGACTCAATGCGCGCCGACAGGATCTGCCCGGCAAGCTTGAGCCAAACGAGGCTGTCGGAACCCATGGGTTCGATCAGGTCAACGGTTGCGTCAAAGGCATCTGAAAGCCCTGGCTCATTGCCCGCATTCAGGCGCAGGTGTTCAGGCCGCACCCCAAAGACAACTGTCTGGCCGGTTTTCAGCTTGCCCTTCGCCGCATAGTCCTTGAGCGCCACCTTCCCCTTGCCAATGGCAATCGAAGGAGCGGCAAGCGTTCCGCCAATGTCACCCTTGATGAAGTTCATGGTTGGCGAGCCAATGAATCCCGCGACATAGAGATTTTTCGGCTCATTATAGATGACGTGGGGCTCGTCGAGCTGTTGGATGACGCCGCCTTTCATGACGGCAATGCGGTCAGCCAGCGTCAAGGCTTCAATCTGGTCATGGGTCACATAGATCATGGTGTTGCCAAGCTTCTGGTGCAGGCGCTTGATTTCAACACGTAGTTCCGCACGCAGCTTCGCATCGAGATTTGACAGCGGCTCATCAAACAGGAACACGTCGACATCACGCACGAGCGCCCGGCCAATGGCAACGCGCTGGCGCTGTCCGCCGGAAAGGGCCGTGGGTTTGCGCTGCAGGAGCGGCTCAAGCTGAAGCATTTCCGCAGCCCGTGCCACCCGCTTGTTGATTTCCTCCTTGGGCAATCCCGCCACGCGCAGGCCAAAGGACAGGTTCCTTTCAACGGTCATCTGCGGGTAAAGCGCATAGGACTGGAACACCATCCCAATGCCGCGGTCCTTTGGTTCATCCCAGGTGACGTTTTTGCCGTTGATGAAAACCTTGCCTTCACTGGGCTCAAGAAGTCCGGCGATGCAATTCAAGAGCGTTGATTTTCCGCAGCCCGAGGGGCCAAGCAGCACGATGAATTCGCCCTGCGCAATGTCGAGATCAAGCTCCTTCAGCACGGATATGGCACCATAGCTGAGGGCCAGCCCTTGCACCGAAACGCTGGGGGAATTTGCTTTCATGTGATCAACCCTTCACCGCACCGGCGGCAATGCCCCGGACGAAATATTTGCCGGAGACGAAATAGATGGTGAGCGGCACAAGGCCGGTGAGAATTGTGGCGGCCATGTCAACATTGTATTCTTTTATGCCCTGCAGCGAATTCACGATGTTGTTGAGCTGCACCGTCATGGGATAATTTGTCGGGCCGGCATAAATCACGCCG
>CAZAMS010000247.1:0-4435 GCA_964486305.1 uncultured Aestuariivirga sp. | reverse complement strand
ATCGAGGACAGGGGAGAGGAAAAAAGTGAGAGTCCCCGTGAGCCAGTAGAGTTGGGGATAGCTGAGTCCCAAGTTAACGAGTTTCACTCGCAGCACGTCGAAGACACGACGCTCTTCCAACGTATTCACATAAGTTATGGCAACAAGCAGGAACAGGAAAAGCTCGCCATATTCCTCGATGATATCGACGGCATGCTCATGGGCTGCATCACTCATCCCGACCTGCGCGTACGAAATGCCGATGAGCGCCCAGATGAGTCCCGCCGCCAGCATAACGGGTTTCGACTTCCGCATCTCTGTAGTTTCTTCGAAAATCACGAAGACATAAGCGGCGATGAAGATGGCTAGGGAGAGATACCCGGCCCAATGAGTCGTAAGATCAAGAGTTGCCAAATCGTTCCTCATTTCGTTGTCAGAGTCGGCTTCGGGTAAAAAGTGGAATTTCAAATTGAGCCGCCACCTAAAAACCGGATAAGACATGTTGATTCGGCAGTTCTTACAATACAGTTTTTGTGCACTGCAACCTTAGTCTTACAACTAAGGTTGACCTTGTCCATGCCCCCGGCCACAATGCCGACTCAGGGGAAGGCTTGATGCAAAACGCCGCACCGGGGGGTGCAATGCTCAAGGTATTCTAGGGAAACCAATGTCGTCCGGGTCCCCTCGGATATGCAGGGAGGAGCAACATGGCTGATAATCAAAAATTGACTGAGGACGATAAATTCCTTCACGGAATGGGTTATGCCCAGGAACTTGCCCGCCGCATGGGCGGGTTCTCGAACTTTGCTATTTCATTCTCGATCATCTGCATTCTCGCTGGCGGCATTACGGCCTTCCCGGTGGCAATGTCTTCTGGTGGTGGTTTCTCTGTCGCCATCGGCTGGATCATCGGCGGCACGTTCGCGCTGGTGGTTGCAGCCTCGGTCGGTCAAATCGCCTCGGCCTATCCAACGGCTGGCGGCCTTTATCACTGGGCCTCTATCCTCGGTGGTCGTGGCTGGGGCTGGACCACGGCTTGGCTTAACATGGTGGGTCTCATCTTCGTTGTGGCTTCGGTGAACTTCGGTGTTTATCTCCTGCTCAAGGATCTCGTGCTTACGGGTGTCTTCGGCATGGATACATCGGCTTGGGGTGCCGTGCATGCCAGTGCTTTCATCACTGTCTTTGCCATCACCCAGGCCTTGTTCAATCACTTTGGTATCAAAACCACCACGATGCTCACCGATTTTTCGGGCTATTTGATCTTTGTAATCGCGATCTTGCTCACTTTGTCGATGCTGATCTGGGGCGCAAGCTTTGATCTCTCCCGTCTCTTCACCTTCGTTAACAACACGGGCGAACCCGGCGGCCTGGTCGTTCCAGAACCACGCACGGCACTTGTTGCCTTCCTGATCGGCCTTCTTTATCCGCTCTATACGATCACGGGCTTCGATGCTTCCGCCCATACCTCGGAAGAAACACTGAATGCGCGGACCGCAGTGCCGAAAGGCATGTTGCATTCCGTATTCTGGTCACTGCTGTTTGGTTTCTTCCTCGCCGCATCGTTCATTCTGGCGATGCCGGACACCGCAGCAGGTGCGAAGGATGGCTTCAACTCCTTCTTCAACCTGTTTAACAACCTGCCTATGCCAGCTTTCCTCAAGGCAATTCTGGCAATCGGTATCGTGATTGCAAACTATATCTGCGCGCTGGCGGGCATGACCTCGACGTCACGCATGATTTATGCCTTCTCGCGTGATGGCGGACTTCCGGCGTCGGAGTTCCTTTCGACAATCCACCCGGTGCATCGCACGCCGGTGAACGCCATTTGGCTCACCGCCGTTCTTTCGGCGGGCGCCTGCTACTATGCGCCGTTCATGTTCGCGCTTGCCGCGGGCTGTGCCCTGTTCCTCTACATCTCCTATGCCATGCCGGTTGCTGCCGGTCTCATGGCGGAAGGCAAGACGTGGACGGAATTTGGCCCCTTCCGCTTGGGTGTGTGGTCGAAGCCTCTCGCGGTGGTGACCTGCATCGGCGTGATAATTCTCGCCTATGCTGGCATCCAGCCGCCGTTCAACCCGATCATCCTGCCCTTGTTCCCGGATATCATGTTCCCGCTGAACCAGTTGACCAACCCGCTGATCTTCCTGGCGGTGGCGCTGGCGCTCGGCTGGTTCCTGAGTGAGAACAAGCGCTTTAAAGGCCCTCCGATTGGTGCGGAAATCGCCAAGCGTCAGGCCGCCATTGCGGCACAGGAAAAGGCACTCGCTGCTGCTGCATCTGCGGCTGGCGAGTAACTGAAAACCAGGAATTGAAAAGGGCGGCGCCGTGCCGCCCTTTTTCTTTTGTGATAGTGAATGTGGATGGAGCAGAGATTCGACATTGCGGTGATCGGCGGAGGTGTGGTTGGTCTTGCCATCCTGCGCCGCTTTGCCATAGCCGGGTTGAAATGCGTTTTGCTGGAGCGCGGAAGCGATATTTTGTCCGGCGCCTCCAAGGCCAACAGCGCGCTGCTTCACACGGGCTTTGACGCCCCGCCCAAAAGCCTTGAACTCCGCTGCATGAAGGCAGGCTATGCGGAATATCTCCGCATTCGCCAGAAGCTCAATCTTCCCTTGATTGAAAGCTCTGCCATTGTTGTGGCGTGGAATGAAGCCGAACTCGCCGCCTTGCCGGGGATTGTCGAGAAAGCCCACAAGAATGGCGTCAAGGATGTGCGGGCCATCTCACAAACGGAATTACGCCTGAAAGAGCCAAAATTGGTGAACACCACCCTGGGCGGTGTTTTTGTGCCCGGCGAGCATATCATCGACGCCTGGTCGGCTCCTTTGGCCTACGCCCATCAGGCTCTGGCCCATGGCGCGGTCATTTTGCGAAACGCCGAAGTGACAGACGGCGACTTTGCCCATGATGCCTGGACGCTGGCCAGCAAGCAGGGAAAGATCACGGCTTCCGTCGTCGTCAATGCTGCTGGCAATTTTGGCGATCTGGTTGAATTGATGGCGCGCCTGTCACCCTTCACCATCAAGCCCCGCAAGGGCCAGTTCGTTGTTTTTGACAAGCCTGCCTTCAAATTGCTTCGCGCCATCATTCTGCCCGTGCCCACGGCACGCACCAAGGGTGTCGTGATCTTTCGCACCGCCTTTGGAAATCTGGCCATTGGCCCCACGGCGGAAGACCAGGACGACCGCGAGATCGCGACCTGTGATCAGGAAACCATGAGACGGTTGCGGTTCCGCGCCATTGCACTGGTTCCAGACCTCGCAAACATCGATGTCAGCGCCACCTATGCGGGCCTCCGCCCGGCGAGCGAGCACAAGGACTATGTTATCGAAGCCGTGAAGGAGAAAAACTGGATAACAGTCGGAGGCATTCGTTCTACGGGCCTTACGTCTTCTCTTGGGATCGCGGACTACGTGAGCCAGCTCTACGACAAGAATTTTGGCAGTCTCCCTAAAAAGTTTTCTGAACAATTCTGGACTCCCGTTTCAAACCTGAGTGAAGGCCGCATCAGGCCCTATATGACAGGCGGCGAAATTGTCTGCCATTGCGAACATGTCACGCGTGGCGAAATTGAAACCGCACTCGAAGGACCGCTGCCCGCAGGTGATATGGGAGGCCTGAAGCGCCGCACCCGCGCCATGATGGGCCGTTGCCAGGGCTTCTATTGCTCAGCCCGTATCGCTGAAATCACCAAGGGGCGCTTCGATGGAAAACCATGATGTCGTCATCGTGGGCGGCGGTCCCACGGGCCTCAGCGCTGCGCGCCGTCTCGCCGATCTCGGTATTCGTGATGTCGTCGTCCTCGAGCGGGAGGCGATGGCAGGTGGAATCCCGCGCCATTGCGGGCATCTGGGTTTTGGCTGGCAAAGCCACAAACGCCTGTGGACGGGCCCGCGCTTTGCCGCCGAACTTCGCAAATCCACCAAGGGCCTCGATGTAAGAACCGCAACAACAGTGCTTGAACTTCTGAACGATGGCCAATTGCGCATTCAAACCCCGTCGGGCCTTGGCGAGATGACAGCAAAACACATCCTCATCGCCACCGGAACCCGCGAAACACCCCGCTCAGCCCGCCTCGTGGGCGGGAGCCGGCCACAAGGCGTGATGAATACCGGTGCCCTGCAGCAGCATGTCTATCTCCACCACAACAGGCCCTTTGCGCGGCCTGTTGTGATCGGCAGCGAACTTGTCTCGTTCTCGGCTCTGCTCACCTGTCGGCATCTCGGCATCAGGCCCGTTGCCATGCTGGAGGAGAACCCGCACATTTCTGCGCCAAGACTAGGTGGCCTCATTGCCAGATTTGTTTTCGGCTTACCGGTTCGAACCTCCACCAAACTCATCGCCATTGAAGGCCGCAATAATGTTGAGGCCGTAGAAATCGAGCGCCGTGGCAAGCGCGAGCACATCGCCTGTGATGGTGTCATTTTCACCGGGCTTTTCAGGCCAGAAACGG
>CAZAMS010000246.1:0-5056 GCA_964486305.1 uncultured Aestuariivirga sp. | reverse complement strand
AAGAAGCCAAACAGGCCATAGGCCACAACCATGAAAATGATGACCAGCACGAGCCCAATTACGGACGCGTTGAAGCCGGCGCGAATGGAATCGGAGCCAAGGCTTGGACCAACAGTGCGCTCTTCAACAATTACCAATTTTGCCGGCAAAGCGCCGGAACGCAGCACAACTGCCAGGTCGCTGGCTTCTTCCGTGGTGAAGTTTCCTGAAATCTGGCCTGACCCACCGAGAATGGGTTCATTGATGTTGGGATAGCTCACAACCTCATTGTCGAGAATGATGGCAAAGGGTTTGCCGACATTTTCTGCCGTCAATTTGCCAAAGCGCAGGGAGCCTTTCTGGTTGAAGCGAAAGCTGACAACGGATTGATTGTTCTGGTCGAAACTGGGTTGTGCGTCGGTAAGGTCAGCGCCATCCACAGTGGCGCGGCTTGAGGTTTGCACCCAAAGCATTTGTTGTGCCTGGTCCTTCACGGGCAGCGCTTTGCATTCCTGTGGCGGATTCTGGTTTGCGCCGGTTGGCTGTTCCTGGCAAAGGAGTTGGAACGTCAACTTTGCCGTGCGACCGATCACGTTCTTCACCTGGTCAGGATTTTGCACACCGGGCAACTGAATGGCGATGCGGTCCTTGCCCTGCTGCTGAATAGTAGGCTCTGAGGTGCCCAGGGCATTGATACGGTTTTCAACAATCTTGAGGGATTGTCCGATGGCAATTGCGATCTTTGCATCCAGGCCCTGCTGTGAAAATGAAAAGGTCAGCAATTCATCCTGGCTGGCCAGGTCGTAGAGATTGACTGCAAGACCGGTAGACAGCAATCCACCGCTCAATGGCTGCTGCAGTTTCTGCAATTCGGTCTTGGCTTTCTGCATGTCGGCAATATCTGACAAACGGACCGATACGCCGTTGTCCGATCTGGTAATGCCTTTGTATCCAATTTTGGATTCACGAAGGGTCGCCCGGATATCACTTGACAGCTGCTGCATAAGCTGGTCGCGGAGGTCTTTCTGGTCGACTTCCATTACGACGTTCGATCCTCCCTGAAGATCAAGGCCAAGGGTCATGGACTTTGCGCCTATGGCCCTGAACATCAGATCCTGCCATGCGGTGGGCAATACGTTCGGCATGGCGAAAATCAGGCCGATCAACACCGATGCCAGAATGGCAATCGTTTGAAATCTCGAAAAATGAAGCATCTAGGGGCTACCGCCACATCACTTGGTTTCGGCTTTGGCGGGCTCACCCTTGGCGCGCACATCGCTGATGCCCTGGCGCAGCACACGAACTTTCACGTTTTCACCGACCTCGACAAGCAATTCCTTGTCATCAACAACCTTGGTTACGCGCCCGATCAGGCCGCCGTTGGTTACAACCGTATCACCGCGCGAGATCTTGCTGATCACGTCCTGATGCTCTTTCATCTTGCGCTGCTGCGGGCGGATGAGCAGGAACCAGAACACGGCCATGATCATCACGAGCGGCAGGATCATGCCCATGAAATCTCCCATTCCGGGTGAACCGGCAGACTGGGCAAAGGCGGGAGTTATGAACATGGGTTGCTCCTGAATGATTTGGCCTGTTAAAGGTTTGCGCGGAATATAGCGATGGATTACGCCATTGCAACGCCGGATTTGGAGCAAATCCCGGCGAAGTTGCATGACTTCGCCGACAAGGATTTGCTCCAACATATTGACTTGGCGCGATTCCCTTTCGGCAAGGTGATTCCACCTTGAAGGGCAAGCGCGTTGGGACTCTTTACGGCGCGGCGCTTGCAAGCTAAGAGCTTGTCATGGTTACAAAATCCCAGAACAGCCTGATTGCCCGCATTGCCGATGCGCTGGACCGTCTGGCGCCGCTTCCGCCAAAACCCGGCAGTCTTGCGCGTTCCAGCGCCTTTGTCTGGCATGCGTCACCTCTTACACTTGAGCCCGTTGCCAAAGTGAACCGCGTTGAATTGAAGTTGCTCAAGGGCATTGACCAGACACGCGATATCCTGTTGGAAAATACGCGGCGTTTTGCCAAGGGCCTGCCTGCCAACAATGCCCTTCTTTGGGGCGCGCGCGGCATGGGCAAATCTTCCCTCGTCAAAGCCACGCATCATCAGGTCAATGAAGAGCACGGTGGCAAATTGAAGCTTATCGAGATTCACCGGGAAGATGTAGAGAGCCTCCCTGCCCTCATGTCGGTATTGCGCGGCTCGCCCAAAATTTCCTTCATCGTGTTCTGTGATGACCTTTCCTTTGATGGGCAGGATGCGTCTTACAAGTCGCTCAAGGCGGCGCTTGATGGCGGCATTGAAGGACGGCCCGAGAACGTCATCCTTTATGCAACGTCGAACCGGCGTCATCTCTTGCCGCGAGACATGATCGAGAATGAAACGTCGACTGCAATCAATCCATCGGAGGCGGTGCAGGAAAAGGTTTCCCTATCGGACAGATTTGGCCTGTGGCTGGGTTTTCACAACTGCTCGCAGGATGAGTTCCTCGAAATGATTGATACCTATGCGGCGCATTACAAGTTGCCAGTGAAGGCGGCACAGCTTCATGCGGGCGCCATTGAATGGTCGGTCACCCGCGGCAGCCGCTCGGGCCGCGTGGCCTGGCAATACATCCAGGATGTGGCGGGCAGGACGGAAACAAAGCTAACGTCAAAATAGTTTAGGCCCGGCACTGCTGCCGGGCCTGCACTTGCAGAGGGTCTTACGTTCCCTAGTTCGATGCGGTTGTGGAAGCCAGGAACTTCAAGGGGTCCATGGCGGTTGCGCCTTTGCGAACTTCAAAGTGCAACTGTGGGCTTGAAACGGAGCCGGTCTGGCCGGCCTTGGCGATGACTTCGCCGCGCCTGACGATGTCGCCACGTTTCACAAACAATTCCTTGGCGTGGGCGTAAGCTGTAACCCAGCCGCCTTCATGACGGATCAGCACAAGGTTGCCATAGCCTTTGAGTTCATTGCCGGCATAGGCCACGACACCGCTTTCGGCAGCGCGGACACCGGTGCCTTCGGGCACGGCGATATTGATACCTTCATTCTTGAGGCCGTTGGGCTTTGCGCCGTATTCCGAAATGATTTTACCCTTAACCGGCCAGCGCATGCTACCCATGACGGGAGCCGCATCAAGCCCAGAGGTTTGTTGCGGAATGGGCTTTACGGCTGGCACTTCATCATCCAGATCCAGCACCGGCTTTCTCAGGGCAAGATTTGATGGTGCTTCGTCAGTTTCATATGGCTCGTCGTTGGAAACAATCTCCCCAGATTCCTCTACCGCCGGAACCTTGGTGACAATCATCTTGCCGCGTCCCGGCGGGATGCTGAGGCTTTGACCTACGTTTAACGATGTGTCATTGGACAATCCGTTAAGGTCAGCGATGGCATAGGGCGAAACGCCATATTTGCGGCCAAGGGAGAACAGGGTTTCACCACCAGTCACGGTATGCATGCCACCGGAGGCTTTCTTGACTGGTTCATCTGAGGCGAACTGCTCTTGTGACACATAAACAGGCTTCGGCGCTTTGGCTTGTGCAACGCCTGGAATGCGCAGGACGCGTCCGGTGCTGACCGTGTAAGGAGGCCTAATGCCATTGGCAGAGGCCAGTTGGGCAACGGTCAGGCCATTGGCCCTTGAAATTGAATAAAGCGTCATGCCCTGCTCAACCTGCAGGGTTCCGCCTTTGGGTAAGTTCGTCGTGTTTTCTCCGGCGTCGACGTAGGTGGGCTCAGAATAGACGGGTTGCCTGTAGGCTGGTTTCCTATAGGTGTAGCCGTTGCTGGCATAGTTTGGCGAGCCAAGCGGAGCGCTGGCTAAGGGACGGGATGTGATCCTGTCATCATCAGCTGCTGCATAGGTTGCGCGTTTCCTGGGAACCGAGGCCGTATAGACCGGATCGGCGTCTGATGGATTTTTTGATGAGGCGCTGTCAGCAAAACGACCTCCGGAGCCAGAACATGCAGCCAGCATGACTGCGATGGCCGCTGATGCCAAAATATTGAACTTTGAATGCCCTTTTGGGGCACATGAATCGATACGCATACGCGAACTCCACCTACGAACTTACGGGAGGATAATGGCCTGTTCAGGTTAATGGAGCGTTTATGGTTCATGCGCTTGGCCGCTATCCCAATAATAATTATGTATTATTCGACGATAACCGTGGCGCCAATCTCGACCCGATCGAAGAGATCAATCACTTCTTCATTCATCATACGAATGCAACCCGACGAAACCGCCCTGCCAATGCTCCAAGGCTGGGTTGTGCCGTGAATCCGGTATTCAGTGTCGCCAACATAAAGGGCGCGGGCACCCAAAGGGTTTTCGGGCCCGCCGGCCATAAAGGCAGGAAGAAACTTGCCATTCAGGGCTTCACGCTTGATCATGGCCTGGGTCGGGCGCCAATCGGGCCACACAGCTTTTCGTGAGATTATGTTTGTACCAGACCAGGTAAAGCCTTCGCGGCCAACGCCGACTGGATACATGATGGCTTTGCTGTTTGGCAAAACATAGAAGAGGCGCCGCTCTGCCGTTCGGATTAGTATGGAACCCGCCTCCATGGGTTCATAAAAATCCACGGTACTATGGGATGTTCCAAACGTTTCCTGCGGCGTGAACAAGCTCGCGGTTTGACCGCTGGTCATGCCGCCGTAGATCTTGAAAGCCGCGGGATCAAATTTCAATTGTCCCGCCTGGGCCGGCGCTACTATCAAAAAACAACAGGCGGCCGCAACCGCCAAAACAAGTTTACGCATACGCACTCACCCACCTCGGCATAACACCACGCCGCAACAGGGAATATGAAGCCTGGGCGTTAAGACCTGCTTAAGCGGGAAAAACCAACGACACCGGCTGCCGAAATTGCAGCAAGGCGACGTTGAACGCGTTTTTCAGTCATGTGAGGCAATTTCTTTCACAAGCCTGATGGGAATTAAGGGTTTGTCCATAAATAACTCAGTCAATTACGATTTGCGCGTGATGAGATTTTCGGTTGTGGCGCAATGGTGTAGTTCCATTCGCCGTGGAACCGGTGCGGCGAGAGGTTGACCGAAGCCAATTGGCCGTCCGAGACT
>CAZAMS010000245.1:0-4604 GCA_964486305.1 uncultured Aestuariivirga sp. | reverse complement strand
AATGCTGTCAACCACGGCCGCTCTTTATGGCCAGGGCATGGGTGAGAAAATGGCGCTCATCACTGATGGCCGCTTCTCTGGCGCAACCCGTGGCTTCTGCGTGGGCCATGTAGGCCCCGAAGCGCAATTGGGCGGACCCATCGCGCTTCTGAGGGATGGCGACATGATCACCCTTGATGCCGTTGCAGGCACGTTGACTTGCAATGTTAGCGACACTGAATTTGCAACTCGCAAGAAAAGCTGGAAGCCCAAGGACCATGGCTATGGTTCTGGCGCGCTTTGGAAATATGCCCAACAGGTAGGTCCCGCTGCTTCAGGCGCCGTAACCCATCCCGGAGGAAGTGCTGAAGGTGTTTGCTATGCCGACATTTAGCGCGCTTGTGATGTCGCTATCACGCCGCACCAGGAATGCAGTGATTGCACTTCTGGCCGTGACGATGCTTGGCCTTTCGCCTGTGGCCCACGCTGAAGAAGATGAAGCCGGCTTCTTTTCATATCTTCCGGCGGCACCCAAACTGAATCTGCCCAATCTCGATGTCATCCCGTTTTGGACCGATGATCTAAAGAGGGCCAAGAAGGCCTACAACAACGGGAACTTCGACCGGGCAATCAAGTTTTTCCGCAGGGCCTCCGAAGATGGAAACGTTGTCGCCGATTGGTATCTCGGCCACATCTATCGCAAGGGCAGGGGCGTTCCGCGCGATGATGCCACGGCATTTTCCTATTATTCGCGCGTAGCTGATAACTACGATCCCGATGAGCCTGATCAGAACCGGCTCCGCATCATGGTGGATGCGCAATTGCGCGTGGCGGATTATTATCGCGTAGGCATCGACAACGCGGGCATCAAGCCAAACTACCGGATCGCCGCCAACAGCTACCTGAAAATTGCTTCAACCTATGGCCATCCCGGCGCGCAGTATTCACTTGGCCTGATGAATATCAGGGGCCAGGGCGTAAAGAAGAACCCGCAGCAGGGATTAAAATGGCTGATTGCTGCAGCCAGAAAGCGTCACGCGCTTTCGGAAGCCTATCTCGGTGACCTGTATTGGGATGGCAAGCTTGTGCAGAAGGACCGCACCCGCGCGCTGATGTGGTATATCCTGGCCCAGCAATCCACCAAGCCATCGGAATTTCCATCGATTTACGACCGCTACAACGAACTCAATTCAGCCGCCAAGGATGATGAAAGGCTGGAGGCGGAAGCCCGCGCCCGGGTGTGGGCTGACCAATATCCGGCCGATGGCAGTACCTTCTCCGAATAAGGTTTAGAGCATGTCCCGACGAAGTTGCATGACTTCGTCGACAAGGACATGCTCCAAAATATTGAATTGGCGCGATTCCTTTTCGGCGAAGTGAATTTACTTCGCCGGGAAGCGCGCTAGGTGCTGAAGCTGGGCCTGCTTGCCACATAGATTGCAGCCCCTGCCAGGATGCCCGTCACACCAACGAGCAGCCAAATCGGCATTCCGCTGTAGGCCCATAACCAGCCTCCCATGAGCGTCATGATGCCCAGCGCAAGGGCCTTGGCCTTGAGAGAAATTACGCCATTGTCCTGCCAGTCGCGGATAGGCGGACCAAAGACCCGGTGGCTGCGGATTTTTTCAGCAAGCTCAGGAGATGACCTGCCAAAGGCCCAAACGGCCACAAGCAGCATGGGCGTTGTGGGAAGGATGGGGAGAATGACCCCTGCGATTGCCATGCCAAGGCTTAGCCAGCCGACACCGAGATAGATTACCCGCCGTAAACCCAATTTCTGCAATTCTCCCGTAACCCTTGCAATTCGCGGCCTGTTCATGCGATTTACTGATGATAATGGCAAGCTCCAACGAAGAAAATGTACAGGTGTTACCCCAGCCGCGCGTTTCCCTCCTGGGAAGGCTCAGGGCCTATTTTTTCACCGGCCTTGCCATCACCGCACCGATTGCCATCACGATTTGGGCCACGCTCTGGTTTGTCAATATTTTCGATGCGTGGCTGAAACCCTATATTCCCGGCTATTATAATCCCGACACCTATTTGCCCTTCAGGGTTCCGGGATTCGGACTGATCTTCGCTCTCATTGTCATTACATTTGTTGGCGCACTTGCAGCCAATTTGGTGGGGCGCACCGTGATTGGCCTGTGGGACAAGGCGCTGAATCGCACCCCCGTGGTACGTTCCATCTACAAGGGCTCAAAGCAGATTTTTGAGACCCTGTTTTTGCAAAAGGGCACATCCTTTCAGAAGGCTTGTCTGGTTGAATGGCCACGGCACGGAATTTGGACGCTTGCCTTTATATCACGCGAGATTGATGGCGCGATGGTAGGCTTGGAGAAAGGCCGGAAAATGTACGCCGCCTATGTTTCAACAACGCCCAACCCCACCGGTGGTTATGTCTTCTTTTGTGATATCGGCGACGTCATTGTCCTCGATACGACCGTTGAAGATGCCTTGAAACTTGTCATATCGATGGGGCTGGTGTTTCCTGAAGGTCCCCTCGCGTCGGATGTGGAATTGAAGCTGGCCGGAAAACCTCAGCGCAAAAAGGCTATCCCGCGGAAAGCAATTTGACCGCTTCATCGCGTTCAAAGAGATAGAGCAGGGTGCGCAGGGCCTCGCCGCGTGGTGTTTTGAGTTCAGGATCGCGCGCCAAAATCAAAGCCGCATCGTCTCGGGCAGCGGCCAGAAGTTCGCCATGGGCCGCGAGATCGGCAATGCGGAAAAGCGGAAGCCCCGCCTGCTGCGTTCCCAGCATTTCGCCAGCCCCGCGCAGGCGCAAATCTTCTTCTGCAATGCGAAAACCGTCTTCAGTTTCACGCATGATTTTGAGCCGCGCCCTCGCCGTTTCGCCAAGCGGCTCCTGATACAAAAGCAAACAGGTTGATTTTGCAGTCCCGCGCCCCACGCGCCCGCGCAACTGATGCAGCTGCGCGAGGCCGAAGCGTTCGGCGTTTTCAATCACCATGATTGAGGCTTCCGGAACATCAACACCAACTTCGATCACGGTGGTGGAAACGAGAATATCAATGGCGCCGGATTTAAAGTCCACCATGATGGAATCCTTATCGGCACCCTTAAGCCTGCCATGAATCAAACCAGCCCGGCGCGGAAATCTATGCTCAAGGTATTTGAAGCGGTCTTCGGCCGCGGCCAGATCCACCATTTCACTCTCTTCGACAAGGGGGCACACCCAATAGGCCCGCTGCCCGCTCTTAATGCTGCGGCCCAACCCCGCTACAACCTCGTCCATGCGCTCAAGCGGCAATACACGTGTATCAATCGGAAGACGCCCTGCCGGTTTTTCTTTGAGCTTCGAGACATCCATATCGCCATAAACCGTGAGCGCAAGCGTGCGGGGGATTGGTGTTGCAGTCATCACCAGAAGGTCCGTGGCGCTGCCAGCCTTGGCTTGCAGGGCTAAACGCTGATGCACCCCAAAGCGATGTTGTTCATCAATGACCACAAGGCCAAGGTTCCTGAATTCAACTCCCTCCTGAAACAGCGCATGGGTGCCGATCAGAATATCAATACTGCCCTCCACAAGGCGCTCCAGAATCTCGTCCCGCTGCTTGCCCTTTTCACGGCCCGTACGAACGGCAATCGAAATCCCAGCCGCCTGACATAGGGGCGTAAGCGACATGATATGTTGGCGCGCCAGAATTTCGGTCGGAACCATGAAGGCGCCCTGCGCTCCACATTCCACCACGGTTGTGAGAGCAAGCAGAGCGACTATGGTTTTTCCTGAACCGACATCGCCCTGCAGCAGGCGCAGCATGCGCGAAGTTGAAGCCATATCCTTTTGAATTTCGGCGTTGGCAAAAGCCTGTGCATTGGTCAATGGATAGGGCAGGGCTGCAATAATCCTCGCCTGCCGTTGGCCACTGCCCACAAAACTTCGTCCCGAGGCACGTTTCATGTGACCCCGCACCAGACTGAGTGCAAGCTGGTTAGCCAGGAGTTCATCATAGGCCAGACGTTGATGTGTTGGCGAGCTGACCGATGGCGCTTCGGTGATCTGCGGATTATGCAGGGCCTTTAATGCTGCGGAAAAATCCGGCCATCTGTGTCTTTGCTTCCAGGCCGCATCCTGCCATTCCGCTAACTCCGGCAATCGTTCCAGTGCGGTTCGAATGGCCCGTCCCAGTATTTTTGGCGAGAGCCCCGCCGTAAGCGGGTAAACCGGTTCAATCAGCGGCATGGCCTGAAATTCTTCAGCCGTCAGGATATGATCCGGATGGGCAATTTGTGGCTCCTCGCCATACCAGCTGATTTCACCCGAAATAAATCGCGTTTCGCCTTCCGGCAGGCTGCGCTTCAAGTGATCAACAAAAGCATGAAAAAACACAACGGTCAGGGTTCCCGTTTGGTCAGAAACTTCAACCCGGTAGGGCAGCCTCTTGTTGAAAGGCGGCGGCGGCTTGTGACGCCCAACCTTTACTTCAATGGTCACGATGCCATTTTGCGGCAAATCGGCGATGCGTGGGCGAAAACGCCGGTCCACAATTCCCGTGGGCAAGTGAAACAGCAGATCGACAATGCGCGGGGAGGCAGCAGCGTCACCGCGCAGGAATTTCGCCAAAACCTTGTCCAGCTTCCGGCCAATGCCTTTGATGCCGGAAGCG
>CAZAMS010000244.1:0-4706 GCA_964486305.1 uncultured Aestuariivirga sp. | reverse complement strand
ACAACTGCTGTCAGGAGGCGCGCATCCCGGCGCCGTCACATTTACCGGTGGGCCACGGCGTAATCGTGCAGCACGTTGGCCTCAAGCTCCATGTCCTCAAGCCGGCTCTTGACCACATCGCCGATCGACACGATGCCGCGCAGAACCCCGTTCTCGGCCACCGGCACATGTCGGATCCGATGCAGGGTCATCAGCCGCATGACATCGCGGATTTCCGCATCCGGCTTGCAGGTGCGCACATTGCGCGACATCAGCGCCGAGACGGGCAGATCGATGACCGCGGCGCCATGCTCCGTGAGGCCTTCCACAATGTCGCGCTCGGAGAGGATGCCTTCGATGTGGCCATCGCTGGTGATGATTATGGCACCGATGTGTTCAAGCCGCAGCCTATGGGCAGCGGCGCCGACCCTGGTATCGGGTGCGATGGTGACGACCTTGCTGCCCTTGTGGTCAAGAATGCTCTGGATGCTCATGGAACACCTCGTACTTGCCCTGCAGAGGCGATCATACCACCTTCAAAGTGTCATTTCCACGGCGATAGGCGGGGAACTGCGGAGCGTCTGGTAGACCACGCAGTAGCGCTCGGTGAGCTTGAGCAGGGTGGCGCGCTGCTCGGGTTTGACCGCGCCTTCGAGACCGAAGAACAGACGAATGTTCTGGAAGCCCACGGGGGCCTCGCGGTCGACGCCCAAGGTGCCGCGAAAATCAAGGGCGCCTTCGGCGCGGACCTTGGCGCCGGCGAGGGGAATTTCGAGGGCGGTGGCCACGGCGTTCAGCGTGACGCCGACGCAGGCCACAAGAGCCTGCAGCAGCATGTCGCCGGAGCAGGCGTGAAAGCCGCTGCCGCCGATGGCGGGATGGAGGCCCGCTTCAACCATGGCTTTTGCGGTGGCGACCGAACAGGTGACGCCTTCGCCGATGGAGCCCTCGGCCTTCAAAGTGATCACCGCATCTTTCGGCGCTTCACGGTAACGCGCCTTGAGCGGGGCCTGGAGTGATTTGAGTTCGTCGCTGTCCATTTCTTTCCTCTTTGATCCACCTCACATAGAGCTCGCATGCTTGCTGTGTGTAAAACCTGCACAAATCTGTTCCTTTTATGTTCCGTTCGTGCTAGGTTGAGCCTGTGAACGAATCCGGCCATTGTACAAACGGGCAGGGGAACTGATGGCACCTTCAACACTTGAATTATGCGCCGGCGCCGGCGGGCAAGCTCTTGGGCTTGAGATGGCTGGTTTCGAGCACGCCGGGCTGATTGAAAATGATTCAGCAGCCTGCAATACCTTGCGCCTCAACAGGCCCAAATGGAATGTCATTGAACATGACTTGTTCCAGCCGCTTGATCTTTCACCATTTAAGGGCGTTGATCTGTTGTCAGGCGGGTTGCCTTGCCCACCGTTTTCGGTGGCCGGCAAGCAGTTAGGCGAGGGCGATGAGCGGAACCTGTTCAATGTCGGTGTCAACTTTGTTGATGAAATCCGGCCACGGGCTGTGATGTTTGAAAATGTGAAGGGTATGCTTGATCCGAGGTTTGCTGATTACCGGGCTTGGATCGACGCACGGCTTCGCAAGATGGGTTATGAGCCAGGCTGGAAGCTTTTGCATGCGTCGGACTTTGGTGTGCCGCAACTGCGGCCGCGGGTTTTGCTGGTTGCTGTGAAAACGGAAGCTGCTTCCCGCTTCGAATGGCCAGTAAAATTACCACCGCCAGCTAATGTCGGCGAGGTACTCCATGATCTCATGAAAGAGCGTGGCTGGAAAGGCGCGGATAAGTGGCGTTCCAAAGCCAATGCAATTGCCCCGACAGTCGTCGGTGGGTCGAAGAAACATGGCGGCCCCGATTTGGGACCGACACGTTCACGAAAAGCATGGGCTGAGCTTGGTGTTGACGGTATCGGAATCCATGATGAAGCTCCGCTGCCGGATTTCAAAGGCATACCCCGTTTGACTGTCCACATGGTTGCACGGCTTCAGGGTTTTCCTGACGCGTGGGGTTTTTGGGGCGGTAAGACAGCGCGGTACAGGCAGGTCGGAAACGCCTTCCCGCCGCCAGTGGCGAGGGCAGTTGCAGAGAGTATTTCAGACACTTTTGTTTCATATTCCAAGCGCTGGGCTGCCATATAGACCGCAAAGGGTTTGGAAATGGATAGCAACCATCCAGATTACCCCGTGCTTAAGCAAATCTGCGACGCAATTTTGAAACGAACTAAAGGCCGTGAGGGCTTGAGGCAGCGCTTGCCGACGCTTATCGCCGACGCGATTGATTTTGTTATTGACCCTGTTAGGACCGCGCGAACGAAAATCGCTGACTTGGATAATGTTGAAAAAACGTTTGTTGGCCTCAAGATCGAACATTTTTTTAGAGATTTCCTCGATCTGCCGAAGGGGATTCGTGACCTCAGAATTGACGGTTTCGACCTCGACATAAAAAACACGGTAGGCGTTACATGGATGATACCGCCTGAGACTTACAGGCATGAGGAGCCTTGTTTGCTTATCGCCTCGGCTTCGAGTGATAATTCATGCAGCCTTGGCTTGCTGATTGCCCGAGATGCTTACTTGACCAACCCAAACCGCGACAAGAAGCGCGGCGTCAGCAAAGGAGGCAGAGGCAACATATTTTGGATGGTTGAGAAGGAGCCGCTTCCAAAGATCCGATGGGAAGGATTGGATATGGGCAGATTCAGGGAGCTGAGAAAGATGAAGGGAGGGGCGAGGCGCGCGGCACAGTTCTTCAGGGAAAACATGGGGCGGACAGTGCATCGTTCTGTGCTTCAGGCCCTGCTTTTTGACCAAAAAGACTATATGAAGCGAATCCGGGGGAATGGCGGCGCGCGAGATTTGTTGAAGCCCGAAGGAATAGTGCCTTTATCAGGGACATTTGATTCCGCGAGAATGACCGCCATGGGTTTTGGTCGCCTTGGCCCTGACTATTGGGTAGCCGTGAAGGACAAAGGTGGTTGATACTGTATCCAAACTGATCCGTTCACGGATGATGGCGGCGATAAAATCTAAAAATACATCGCCAGAACTTGTTGTTCGTTCGATTGCGCACCGGCTCGGGTATCGTTTCCGGCTTCACGCAAAGGATTTGCCGGGGCACCCTGATTTGATATTCCGGTCCCGGAAAAAAGTTATCTTCGTCCACGGGTGCTTTTGGCATCAACATAGTTCCGCAAAATGTCCCGATGCGCGGATGCCTAAATCAAACCGATCATATTGGAAGTCGAAGCTGTTGAAAAATGTGGAACGGGACAAGCGCTCGCTGGCGGCTCTCAGGGCGCTGAAATGGAAGGTGCTGACTATTTGGGAATGTGAAACAAAAAATCCGGATCGGCTTGCGCGGGTTATTACGAAGTTCTTATGAGCGCCGCATTGCCAGTCCGTGAACAAGCAAGGCCAGGATGCTGGCTGCGGCCATGAACCAGAATACGGCAAGGGGCCAATTGGTTTGCAGCGATCCCACCAATTGGGAGGCGGCGGCGCCGAAGGCCATCTGGGTGAAGCCGGACCAGCCGGCGGCGGCGCCGGTCATGCGCGGGTCAACCGAGATGGCGCCTGCAGTGCCGTTGGGAATGGTGAGGCCGTTGCCGAAGGCGGCGAGCGACATGGGCAGGAACAGGGTTAGAGGCGAAAGGAGGCCTGAGATGGCGGCGGCGAGGCAGAGGAAGCCGCCGCAGACGGTGACCCCGCATCCGGCGAGGATCATGCGGTCCATGCCGAATTTTATGGTGTAGCGGCCCGAGAGGAAGTTCCCGATCATATAGGCGACCGAGATGGTGAGAAACCACAGGCCGTATTCCATGGGCGTGCGGTTCAGTACATCCATCATCATGTGCGGCGCGCCGCCGAGGAAGGCGAAGAAGACGCAGGACGTAAAACCCAGGGTGAAGGTGTAGGCGCGAAACTTTGGGAGGGCGAAGAGGCTGCCAGCGTTGCGGAAGAAGTTCTGCGGATCGGTGCCGCGGGCCACATGGGTTTCGGGGAGCGATATCCAGGCGGCACTCAGCACGCTGGCACCCACGGCGGCCAGCAGCCAGAAGCCCAAGCGCCAGCTTGCATATTGCTCAAGGAAGCCGCCGAGCACCGGGGCCACCATGGGGGCCACGACAAAGGCCATGGTGATATAAGAAATGACGCTGGCGGATTTTTCCCGGGTGAACACGTCGCGCACCATGGCGCGGGCCAGCACGATGCCGGCCGAGCCGCCGATGGCCTGGATGAGGCGGGCGGCGATGAGGAGTTCAATCGATGGGGCGATGGCGGCCAGCACGCTGGCGATGAAAAAGAGCGAGAGACCGGCAAGCAGGAGCGGACGCCGGCCGAATTTGTCGGAGGCCGGGCCATAGATGAGCTGGCATATGGCCATGCCGATGAGATAGAGCGTGAGGGTGAGCTGCACGGTGCCGTAGGGCACGCCGAAGGTTTTCTCCAGCCCCGGCATGGAGGGGATCATCAGGTTCAGGGCCAGCGGGCCGATGGCCGAGATGGCAACCAGAATGGCGAAGGAAGGGCGGGGTGTTGTGGCGATTGTCGTGTCGGTGGCAGTCATGGGGGGCTTATAGCGATTGCGCCGCATGGGAGATAGCCAAGCCGCCGCAGTTCTGGCATGAGCCCGTGGCATGAACTATCGCCACGCCTTTCATGCCGGAAATCACGCGGACGTGCTGAAGCACATCGTGATGTCGCGGATCATTGAACACCTCAAG
>CAZAMS010000243.1:0-3191 GCA_964486305.1 uncultured Aestuariivirga sp. | reverse complement strand
ATCATCGATTTGGTTTCCTGGCCCAGATCGTCCTGCGGATTCTGCGCCTGGTGGGTTTCGATCACGCTCTCCAGATCCTCACGCAGGCCCTTGTCGCGGGAGACCGAAAACTTGCTCAAAAATTTCCGGAGGAAGCCTTCTCGGACCGGCACGGGAGGTGGTGTCGTTTCGTTACTCATGACGCGTAAGGATTTTCAATTCCCAGTCCTGCCAGAATCATAATTTCGCGGGCCTCCATGGCTTCGGCCTCGCTGTCGGTTTCGTGGTCATATCCTAGCAGATGGAGCGCCCCATGCACGATCAAATGCGTGACATGGTGGGCGACGGGCTTTTTCTGTTCAGCGGCCTCCCTGGAAATGACACCAAAAGCCAGGGCGATATCGCCCAGGGGCCGCGGCTCGCCTGCGGGCACGGGGGTTTTGGTGGAAACCGGAAATGACAGGACATTGGTGGCCGTGGCCTTGCCGCGCCATTGTCGGTTGATCTCCAGGATTTTGGCGTCCGAGGTAAATAAGAGGCATAGCGAGACTTTGTTGTCACTGATTGCTGCCGAGATTGCACGCCGTGCAAGCTTCCTGAGATTGGGAACGGAAGTCCAATCCTTGTCGTCAACACTGATATCCAAGTTCATTTTTGTTGGGTGAGGCTTTTAACCTTGGCTCCCAGCTTGTCGTAAGCCGCAACAATCCGCCCAACGAGCGCATGGCGCACGATATCGCTGGTGGAGAATTTGATTTGCTCCGTGCCCGAAACACCCTTCAGAACCCGCAAGGCGTCATCAAGGCCGGATGTGGCGCCCGATGGCAGGTCAACCTGTGATGGGTCACCGGTGATCACCATGCGGCTGCCTTCGCCAAGCCGCGTCAGAAACATTTTCATTTGTTGCGGTGACGTGTTCTGCGCTTCGTCGAGAATGATAAAGGCAGACGCCAGCGTGCGCCCGCGCATGAAGGCGAGTGGCGCAATTTCAATCTGGTTTTCAGCCAGGCCCTTGGTGACAAGGGCCGCCGGCATCATGTCATAAAGCGCGTCATAGAGCGGACGCAGATAGGGATCGACCTTGTCCTTCATGTCACCGGGCAAGAAGCCTAAACGTTCACCTGCCTCGACAGCGGGGCGCGACAGAATAATCCGGTCCACTTCGCCATTCATCAAAGCTTCAGCGGCACAAGCAACGGCCAAATAGGTTTTGCCCGTGCCCGCCGGGCCAATGCCGAACACCAATTCGTTTTTGCGAATGGCTTCCACATAATTTTTCTGCATGGGCGTGCGCGGCATGACCAGCTTGCGCCTCGTGCGCACCGTGCCTTCCCTGACCTCCTTGTCATGAACCGATTGATTCATGCGGATTGCCCCTTCAACTTCGCCGCGGTTGATTTCAAGTCCGCGGCGCGCCCGTTGATAAAGCTGCATCAGGACATTCTTGGCCCCATCGCGTGCCGGACCAATGCCGCGGATGGAAACGCGGTTGCCGCGCGGTGTGATGGCCACCGCCATGCGATGTTCAATCAGGGCGATGTGTTCATCATGTTCGCCAAACAAAAGTGAGAGCAGGCGGTTGTCGTCAAAGGCGAGGGTGAGTGTGTCATGGTCGTCCGCACTGGGGCTGGACTTAACGGTTGCGAGCTGGGCTGCACTGGCTTGCGAATTCAACTGTGACTTTCTCCTATTGTTACCTCAGACCTCAGAATCATGCTTCAACCACTCCAATATGGCCCGAAAGACTGTTCGTGCCAACACTATCTATATTTACGCTTAAAACTGTCCCAATTTGGGCTTTTTGGCCCTTGACATGGACGGGCTGGAGATAGGGTGACCGGCCCACCAGCTGGCCCTCGTCCCGGCCCGGTTTTTCCAGCAGAACGGGCAGGGTTTTGCCTACGCAAGTCCGGTTGAAGGCGCTCTGTTGGGCGTGGATCAGGGCCTGAATCCGCGCCAGCCGTGCAGCAACCACATCATCCGGAACCTGGTCCGGGTGATCTGCCGCAGGTGTTCCGGGCCTGGCCGAATATTTAAAGGAATAGGCGCAGGCATAGTTTACATATTCAATGAGTTTCAAAGTGTCTTCAAAATCCGCCTCCTTTTCACCGGGAAAGCCCACAATGAAATCACCCGACAGCGCCATGTCAGGCCGAGCGGCGCGAACCCTTGAAACGACGTCCAGGTAGTAATCAATCCCGTGGCCTCTGTTCATCGCCTTCAAAATGCGCTCACTGCCGCTCTGCACCGGCAGATGCAGGAAAGGCATAAGTTTCGGATTGCTGGCATGGGCCTCGATCAGCGCTTCGTCCATATCCCTCGGGTGGCTTGTGGTGTAACGGAGGCGCTTGATACCATCGATGTGTGACAGCTTTGCGATGAGGTCCGCAAGTGCTGCATCATCCTTGTCTTTATAGGCATTCACGTTCTGGCCGAGGAGAGTGATTTCGCGCACGCCTGCTGCGGCGAGTTGCCGGGCTTCCTTTTCGATTTGTGAAACGGGCCGCGAAAATTCAGCGCCCCGTGTATAGGGCACAACACAGAAGCTGCAGAACTTGTCGCAGCCCTCCTGCACCGTGAGGAAGGCCGAGACATTCAGGTTCAGAGCCCGGTGGCCGTTCTGCTGTTCCAGCGCCTCGAACTTGTCTTCGGCAGGAAATTCCGTTTCAACAATGGCATCACCCGTTTCCATGCGCCGCGCAATAAGGTCAGGCAGGCGGTGGTAGGTCTGGGGGCCGAAAACGAGATCAACGGTTTTGGCCCGGCGAATGATTTCTTTGCCCTCGGCTTGCGCCACGCAGCCAGCCACCGCCACCAGCATGTCGGAACCCTTGTCCTGTCTTGCTTTCTTGAGACGGTTGATCCGGCCAAGTTCCGAATAGACTTTTTCAGCCGCGTGCTCACGGATGTGGCAGGTATTGAAAATCACCAGATCGGCATTGTCAGGGGCGGGCGTTTCAGCATAGCCCATCGTCTTCAGCGTATCGCGCATGCGGTCACTGTCATAGACATTCATCTGGCAGCCATAGGTTTTAACGTAAACCGACTTGTGAAGGGTGGTCATGGCCACGTGCTATACCCTCAAGCCCCAGGAGTTGCTGAAAAAAGGTGAAACTTCGGGGTGAGGAGCGTGGCCAGGGTTTCTTTCATCTCCGGCAGGGCTGCGAAGAACTCGTTGATGGCGGATTTGAAACCGGCGAGGGTGGGATGGA
>CAZAMS010000242.1:0-3171 GCA_964486305.1 uncultured Aestuariivirga sp. | reverse complement strand
ACCGTCCCGGTGCGCGCCAATTGCTTCAACCCCGGTGCAACCCGCACCAAAATGCGGGCCCAGGCCATGCCTGGCGAAAATCCTGATACTCTGCCCTCCGCGGAACAAGTTGCAGCGCAGATCGTGGACCTGTGTCTCCCATCATTTTCTGACAATGGCGCAGTATATAAATACTCCGCTGATGGATTGGTCAAATCGACATCGTGAGCCAACAGACAATCATAGACGCTTTGCTCAATGCCCGCCTTTCTGGGGAAAAACTCGGGACTTATCCTGGCCCTGCCCCGACCAGCATGGCAGACGCTTTCGCTATCCAATCTGCTGTTCGGTCTTCTATTGGCTGGAAACACGCAGGCTGGAAAATCGGCTGCACCAGCGAACGGGCGCAGAAGGCCTTGCACACTGATGGCCCTTTTCCCGGACCGCTCTACCGGGAGCGATTATTTTCCTCAGGCACCCATGTTGAAACACTGGCCAGCAACAGCCGCACCACCGAACCGGAAATCGCCTTCACCATGGCCCGCGATCTGCCCGCACGCGATAATGCCTGGTCCGTGGACGAAGTCCTGGACGCCGTGGCAACGGTTCATCCTTCAATAGAAATCGTCAATCCGCGCTTGCCCAAAGGCTTCAATGATGTTGTCGAATGGTACGTGGCCGATGGCGGCCTCAGTCACGCTCTTGTGCTGGGCCATGGCGTCAAACCACTGGCGCGCGCCGACTACGCCAGGATCACCAACCGCGTCTCTATCAATGGCGTAAGCAAGTACTCCGGCATTGCCTCCAACGCCCTGGGCGGACCGGAATTGGCCCTCACCTGGCTCGCAAATAATCTCATAGCAAAGGGATTGTTCCTGCGGGCTGGCGATGTGGTCACCACGGGCGTCATCACAGAGGTTTTCGACACCCAAATTGGTGACCATGTCGAAGCAAACTATGATCTCATCGGAAAAGTTTCAGTCCAGCTCTAAAGCCTGGTCATATTAATGTTCCCTACTTTTCCTCGCCCTTTGGGGGAGAGGAAGGGGCCCGTCCGGCATCGCGCAGCGAAAACGGATGGGAAGGTGAGGGGGAGCAGGACTTGCAATTGAATCGCCGGTTCCCCCTCATCCTCCCATCCTGCTTCGCAGGACGGGCCCCGCCTTCTCCCCGCCGGGGAGAAGGAAACAAGGGGGTTGTCGATTCAAACAATACTGATCATGGTCTAACCGCGTGGCGTCACTTGTCCTTGTCGAAAGGATTCTTGCCGCCGCGCAGGCTGAAGCGAATGGGAACTCCGGCGAGATCGAAGTCCTTGCGCAGCGTGTTCATCAGGTAGCGCTTATAACTTTCTGGCATTTTTGCCATCTGGTTTCCGAAAACCGCAAAGGTCGGCGGCCTTGAACTGGCCTGCGTCGCATAGCGGATTTTGATGCGCCGCCCCGAAGGCGCCGGCGGTGGATTTTTCGAAATTGCTGACTCTAACCAGCGGTTGAGTTGCGATGTCGTGATGCGTGCACTCCAACGGTCAACCGCCTCGAACACCGCTTTCATCATCTTGTCAACGCCGCGTTCTTGCTTCGCGGATATCGTCACAACGGGAACGCCGCGGATTTCCGGCAACACATCTTCAAGCTCGCTATGGACTTCGGCAAGAACTTTTTGCTTGTCCTCAACCAGGTCCCATTTGCTCAAGGCCAGCACCACCGCACGCCCCTCCGTCGCCACGAGATCAGACAGCGCCAAATCCTGGCGCTCGATCTCCATCGAGGCGTCGATGAGCACAACCACGCAATCGGCAAAGCGTATCGCGCGCAACGCGTCGGAAACCGCAAGCTTTTCGATCTTGCCCGTCACCCGGGACTTGCGCCTGATCCCCGCCGTATCCCATAATTTTATTTCGCGTCCCGCCCACGACCAATCGGTGGAAATGGCATCACGCGTGATGCCGGCTTCAGGCCCGGTCAGCATGCGCTCCTCGCCAAGCATGGTATTCACCAGCGTGGATTTGCCCGCATTGGGCTGGCCTATGATGGCAAGACGTAAAGGCCGCGTGAGCTCTTCTTCAACTGTCTCGTCTTCAGAAACTTCCACAACTTCCGGCACCAGCGGCGCTATCGCGTCGTAAATGCTCTCCATGCCTTCGCCATGCTCGGCTGAAATTGCTAAAGGTTCACCAAAACCGAGAGAATAGGATTCCAAAACCCCGGCCTCAGCCATTCTTGCCTCGGCCTTGTTGGCAACCAGACGAACCGGCTTGCCGAATTTGCGGATTTTCTCGGCAAACATCCGGTCAATGGGTGTAATGCCCGCCCGCGCATCAATGACAAAGAACACGAGATCAGCCTCGTGAACCGCCGTTTCGGCCTGGGCGCTCATCCGCGCCTCAAGCGTTTCCTTTTTGGCATCGTCCAGTCCCGCCGTATCAAAAACGCGAAAACTCAAATCAGCTATCTGGGCCATGCCCTCGCGCCGGTCACGGGTTACCCCCGGCTCGTCATCAACAAGGGCAATCTTGCGGCCAACCAGACGATTGAATAGCGTGGACTTCCCCACATTGGGGCGGCCTAGAATAGTGACCGTAAACGTCATTGGGCCGTACTGGATTCTTGATCAATTGCGGGGGCTTCCTGATCTACGGGGGCGATGCACTCAATGTCATCAGGCTTGCACTCGGCCTTTTTTTGCTCCCCTGTCACGACAGGGTCACGCGCCGTCTGCGCTTCCGGCGGCAAAACGTCTTCTCGGGTGCCGGGCAGAATGCTGTCATCGCGCTGGCCGGTGAATTTCTTCACCGTGCTGCAGGCCATCAAAGGGGTTACAAGCAAAGCCACCAGCAGAAATGATGTAAGTTTTTTCATGGCCAACTACTTCTGCAACAACGGCGTTAGGAGTTGAATCATCACCTGCGCCCGCTGGCGCATATCCTGCGGCGTTTCAGGGTCGGAAAAATTGGAATTCATGTAACGGTCAGCCATGCTGTAGTCACCTGTGCGATAGGCCGCCAGCCCGAAAATTTCCCGCGCCGCGTGACGCCAGACCTGACCGTCCTTGTCGAAACTGCCCAATCGCGAAATCAGTTCATCGGGCTTGAGGCTGTCGGCAAGCAGGTAACCGGCGCGAATGCGGGCAAGGTCACGAAGGTTCGAATCCACGGAAGGATCAGCGGCAAGCGCGTCAAAAGCTGCAACT
>CAZAMS010000241.1:0-3913 GCA_964486305.1 uncultured Aestuariivirga sp. | reverse complement strand
CTGCAGCCAGCCCCAGCACAGCGTACTCGATGATGAAGGCGCCCATGAGCTGGGCGCGGGATGCGCCATAGGTTTTCAGCACCACCGCATCATAAATGCGGTTTGAAAGCCCTGCGGCAAGGGCGCCTGCGAGTACCAGAATTCCGGTGAGCAGGGTCAGGGCGTTGGCACCGCGAATGGCACCGAGCATTTTACCCAGGAGCTCGCTTACGGTGGCAAGAGCTTCCTTGATCCGCACAGCCGTTGTCGATGGAAACTCACGCGCCATGGCGTTCAGCAATTTCGCTTCATCGCCGCCTTCCATTTCAACGGTGACGATATGGCTGTGGGGGGCGGATTTCAAAGTATTAGGCGAAAATACCATGACGAAGTTGATGCCCATGGTGCGCCAATTCACTTTGCGAAAGTTCGCAACCTTTGCGGTGACATCACGGCCTAGAACATTCACGGTTACGCTGTCGCCGATTTTCAGGCCAATGTCCCGGGCAATCTCATCAACGAAGGAAACAAGGGGTGGGCCGCTGTAATCTTTTTCCCACCACTGCCCTTCAACCAGAACGGAGCCCTCGGGCAGTGTTTCAGAATAGGTCAGGCCGCGATCACCGCGCAGCGCCCAGCCGCCATCGCCTGCGGTCTTTACTTTCTCGACGGGCGTGTCGCCAACCCTTGCGATGCGTCCGCGCAGCATGGGCGCGTTTTCAACCTCGCGCACGCCGTCGAACTTTTTTGTCGCTGCAACAAAGGCAGGAAGTTCTTCATTGCGTACATCGAGAAAGAAAAAGGCGGGGGCCTTTTCCGGAATGCTGGCGCGCAATTCCTGGCTGATGGTTTGATCGGTGAGCGCCAAGGTCACAAAAAGCGTGAGGCCAAGGCCAAGGGCAAGAATGACTGATACGGCCGAAGACCCCGGACGATAAAGATTGGAAATGGCATAGCGCCAGATTGCGGCTTTGGGCTTTGGCGATTTTTCTGCGAGCTTGATGATGGCATAGGCCAGACCCAACAAGATCACGAAACTTGCAAGCAGGCCTCCAAGATAATAGGCGGTGGCGCTCTGGTTTTCAAAGTTCAGGAATATCAACGCCGCGATGCCTGCAAGTGCCGCCGCAATGCATGCGAGATAGGGCCAGCGCGGAAAGCCATGCAAATGCACAATGCGATGACGGAACAGGGCGGAAGCTCGAATCCGATGGGTGCGGGCAAGTGGCCAGATTGAAAAGGCAATGGTGACAAGCAAACCCAGGGCCGCAGTCAAAGCCAGGGGAACCACCTCAATTTGCGTGGTCAGGGGCAGTGGAAGGATGTTTTGCAGGAATGTATGTGCGAGAACCGGTGTTGCGGCACCTGCCGCAATGCCAATGGCGATGCCAAGAAGGGCCACGAGCATTATTTCGGTGAGGTAAATCCAAAACACATCTCTTGCAGGCGCGCCCAAGCATTTCAAAGTGGCAATGGTCCCAATGCGGCGATCAACGAAAGCGGAAACTGCATTGGCAATGCCAGCGCCGCCGACGATGAGTGAGGTCAAGCCCACAAGGGTCAAGAAATAGGACAGGCGGTCGACAAAATTTTCAACCCCTTGGGCGGCCCTGTCGCGGGACTTCAATTGCCAGCCCGCATCGGGAAATTGCTCCTTTGCTTTCACGACGAGATCACGGGCCGCTTTGAGGCTTTGATCATCTTCAAGTTTTACGCGATAGCGATAGGTGACGAGGCTGCCGGGCTGGATGAGGCCTGTTGCCTTCAAAGCGTCCGCACTCATGAGAAGGCGCGGGCCTAAAATGAATCCATCGGAAATGCGGTCGGGCTCATTTGCAATCACGCCTCGTATCGCAACATCGAGGGTGCCAACCCTGATTCTGTCGCCAAGCTTTACACCGAGACGGCCTAGGAGCAGCGGATCAGCAGCCACACCATAGGTGCCGTTTTGCACAGCCGTTGCGCTTTGCAGGGCACTTGCGCTTTCGAGAAGGACCTGACCAAAAAGCGGATAGAGCGCATCAGTTGCCTTGATTTCAACCAGGGTTGCGGTTTCAGGGGCAATGGCCATGGCACGCAGTGTTGCCACCTTGCTCACGGTGCCATTGCTCGCAATAAAGGCAAGTTCCTTGTCGGTTGCTTCGCGGTGGACAAGTGAAAATTCAACATCGCCGCCAAGTAGGGGTTGCCCTTGCTCATTTAGGCCCCGTTCGATTGAGGCTGACAGGGAACCGATAATGGCAATGGCCGTTGTGCCAAGCGCCAAGCAAGTGAGAAAAATCCAAAAACCCTGCAGCCCCGAACGCAAGTCACGGGCTGCGAAGCGAAGCCAGAGGGAAAAATTCATGGATGATTGCCGGAAATAATTTTGCCGTCACGCACTTCGGCAATCCGGTCGCAGCGTTTTGCCAAAGCGCGATCATGGGTGATCAGAAGAAGCGAGGCACCCTCCTGTTGCCTGAGCTCGAACAGCAGTTTGATAATTTGCTCGCCGGTTTCCTGATCTAGATTTCCGGTAGGTTCATCGGCAAGCAGAATGCGCGCGCCCGACGCCAAAGCCCGGGCTATGGCCACGCGCTGTTGTTCACCACCGGAAAGCTGTCCGGGATAATGGCTCAAGCGATGGCCCAGTCCAACGCGCTTCAATTTTCCCTCTGCCAGTTGCATAGCATTGGCAACACCGCGGAACTCAAGGGGCACGGCTACATTTTCAAGGGCTGTCATGGTTGGAATGAGGTGAAAGGATTGGAAAATAATGCCGATGGTATCACGCCTGAAAGCCGCCAGCGCATCTTCGTTTTTGTTTTTGAGGGACGTGCCTGCGACTTCAAGGGTGCCGGAGGTTGCGCGCTCGAGGCCAGCGATGAGCATGAGGAGTGAAGTCTTGCCTGATCCTGAAGGACCAACAATGCCGATGGCTTCACCGGACTTCACACTGAGATCAACACCTTTAAGAATTTCCACATTGCCGGCGCGGCTGGGAAGCGTGAGGGTTACGTCTTTCAGGAGAACGGCAGATTGGGTCATGGACCTACAAATGGGAGATGGCTTACGATTTGTCGAGTTTCTTCATCTTGAGACTTGGTTGTTAAGCCCCTATCTCTGTTGGAATGGTCAGAATTCTCATCGTGATTGCAACTCTCCTGCTTTCAATTCAGACGGCTCTTGCCAAGCCCATAACGCTTTTGGCCTTGGGTGACAGCCTCACTTCTGGCTTGGGTCTTGAAGCCAGCGAGGCGTTTCCGGTCAAGCTGGAGGCGGCGTTGAAGAGCCGCTATCCCGATCTCCAAATTATTAATGGTGGGGTTTCAGGAGATACGGCAGTTGATGGCTTGGCGCGTCTGGATTGGGCACTGACCGAAGACGTTGACGGTCTCATTGTGGAGCTTGGCGCCAATGATGCGCTGCGCGGGCTTGATGTTTCGCAAACCGAAACGGCGCTGAACGGGATCATGGTAAAGGCGCAGCTAAGGAATTTGCCGGTGCTCATTTTGGGGATGAAAGCACCGCCCAATATGGGTCCGGACTATGTTGCGCGCTTCGATGGCCTCTATCCACGCTTGGCCGCGAAATATCAGGCTTTGCTTTACCCCTTTTACCTTGATGGCGTTGCCGCAAATGCCAGCCTCAATCAGGCCGATGGCATTCACCCCGATGGCCGGGGAGTCGACGTAATTGTGTCGAAAGTCATGCCAAGTGTTGAGGAATTGATAGGGAAAGTGCGCCTAAAATAGGACTTGGCAAAAGCTCGAATCACGTTAGCTTATTGTCAAGCGTTCCGAGTCACCCTTAATTTCAGAAGGATGCCCGCCATGCCAAGACTGTTTACCGGCGTTGAAATTCCCACCGATGTTTCCTTTGATCTTGAAATCATGAAGGGGGGCATCATCGGAGCCCGCTGGATAGACAGGGAATCCTTTCACATCACATTACG
>CAZAMS010000240.1:0-6586 GCA_964486305.1 uncultured Aestuariivirga sp. | reverse complement strand
GTATCCGCTTCTTGATCTCCCGAAGCGACGCCGCCCATAACGCAAGCGTCTCTTCAATCGACGCCGCGCGCGTCCACGATCTCCGAATCATGGTTGCCCATAGATTCAGAAACTTGCAGAAAAGGCAACTGTAATGCTAGTGTCGTGATTCCGAAATTCGCTGGAACTTTATACAATGCACCAAACGAATTTCGGAATCGAAACGACACTAGAATCAATAAATTTGCAGTGTCCCCTTTGATCTTGAAATTCGCACTGCGGCTGATATCAAAATATAGCGAATTTCAAGATCGGGACACTAGAAAATGACGGACGCCACCTTGCATTTCCCCATTGCGGAGTATCAACGGCGCATTGCCAAAACGCGCGAAGCCATGCTGGCGAGGAAGCTTGACCTTATCGTTGTTTCCGATCCCTCCAACATGGCGTGGCTCACGGGCTATGATGGCTGGTCCTTCTATGTGCATCAGGCCGTGCTGCTTGGCCTTGAGGGCGAGCCCGTATGGTGGGGGCGCGGCATGGATGGCAACGGAGCCAAGCGCACGGCTTTCATGAACCATGACAACATTGTGGGCTATCCCGACAATTACGTGCAGTCCACCGAGCGCCATCCGATGGAGCATCTTTCCCAGGTGATTGTCGATCGCGGCTGGAAGGTGGCGCGCATCGGGCTGGAGATGGATAATTACTGGTTTTCGGCCAAGGCCTATACCACGCTGTGCAAGGCTTTCCGGGCGTCCGATCTTCACGATTCAACCGGGCTGGTGAATTGGCAACGCAGTGTGAAGAGCGATCTGGAAGTTGCCTTCATCCGCAAGGCTGCGAAAATCGTTGACGCCATGCATGCAAAAGTTTTTGAACTGGTGGAGCCGGGCCTGCCAAAAAATATGCTGATAGCCGAGGTGCAAAAGCAGGCCATTCTCGGCGCTGACGGCAATTGGGGAGACTATGCGGCCTTTGTTCCCATGGCACCTTCCGGGCTTGATGCAACGGCACCTCATCTCACCTGGGATGACCAACCTTTCAAAAAGGGTGAGGGGACTTTCTTTGAATTGGGTGGCTGCTACCGGCGTTATCATGCGCCCTTGTCGCGAACGGTTTATCTGGGCAAGCCGCCGCAGAAATTTCTCGACGCGGAAAAGGCGGTGCTTGATGCAACATCCGCCGGACTTGAAATGGCAAAGCCGGGAAAAACCTGTGGTGACGTGGCGGATGCTTTTTTTGATGAGCTGAAGCGCCACGGATTTCAGAAGGATTCGCGCGCCGGCTATTCCATAGGGCTCTCGTATCCGCCGGATTGGGGTGAGCGCACCATGTCCATCCGCCGCGGAGACAAATCCGTGCTTGAGGCCAACATGACCTTGCATTTCATGCCTGCCCTTTGGCTTGACGATGGCGGGCTTGAACTGTCGGAGACCATTCTGATTACGCCCAGGGGCGCCGAGTGCCTGTGTAAGACACCGCGAAAGCTGGTTATCAAGTCATGAGGTCTTGATAAATCTGCCGGGTTTCGCGATCGAAACAGCAAAAGATCACGCGCTCGATTGATGGATAGGCGGATGATGCAGTCCGGCAAGCCGATATAGCGATCTCCGCTGCTTCCCGCTTCGGGTAGCCGTAGATGCCGGTGGAAATTGCCGGAAATGCTATCGATGAAAGATTGTGCAGCCCCGCCAGCCGGATCGCGTTGGCATAGCACGATGCAAGGAGTTCCGGTTCTCCGTTCGTGCCTCCGCGCCACACGGGGCCGACCGCATGAATGATAATGCGAGCGGGAAGTCGATAGCCTTTGGTAATCTTCGCTTCGCCAGTCTTGCATCCGCCGAGCAGCCGGCATTCATGGAGCAGTTCCGGCCCAGCTGCGCGATGGATTGCACCATCGACCCCGCCACCACCCAAGAGCGATGAGTTTGCAGCGTTGACGACGGCATCGACGTCAAGTTTCGTTATGTCACTTTCGACGACACTCAAAACAACCAAGGACTTGCTCCATTGATGGTTTCTTCTAAACTAGAATAGAAGATTCAGGAAACTCCATGCCCAATCCAAAAGATTTCAACCAGCCCGCTTCGGGACTCGTCGCGCCACGTTTTGGCGGCATTGCCACGTTCATGCGGTTGCCCCATGTGGCCCTTGATGAGGCGAAGGACATCGACATTGGGCTGGTTGGAATTCCATGGGATGGGGGCACGACCAATCGCCCCGGTCCGCGCCATGCGCCGCGGCAGATGCGTGATCAATCGTCCATGGTGCGGCGGATGCACCAGACCATGGGTATCGTTCCCTATGATCTGGCCAATATTGCGGATCTTGGCGACTGCCCGGTGAACCCTGCCAATTTGGATGATGCGCTGGCGCGCGTTGGAAACTATTTCAAGAAACTTGTGGCCAAAGGCATTCGTCCCATTTCAGCAGGCGGCGATCATTTGTGTTCGTTGCCGATCCTGCGCGCTATCGGCGAAAAGAAGCCGGTGGGCATGATCCATTTTGATGCTCATACGGATCTCTACGACAGCTATTTCGGCGGGTTCAAATTTACCCACGGCACGCCGTTCCGGCGGGCGATTGAGGAGGGCGTGCTTGATCCCAAGCGCACCATACAGATTGGCCTTCGCGGTTCCATGTATGATCTTGATGATTTTGAGTATGGCGAGAAGATGGGGGTTCGCCTCATGCGCATCGAAGAAGCGATGGAGCTCGGCCCTCAGAAGGTGATGGAGATTGCGCGGGGTATTGTGGGCGACACTGAAACCTATGCGAGCTTCGACATCGACATGCTTGACCCCGTCTATGCGCCTGGCACGGGCACGCCGGAGGTTGGCGGCTTCACAACCTTCCAGGCGCAGCAGATGTTGCGGGGTTTGCGCGGTCTCAATCTTGTGGGGGCCGATGTGGTTGAAGTGTCGCCGCCTTTTGATCCTTCAGGAATGACGGCCTATGCGGGCGTTGTGATGATGTTTGAAATCCTGTGTTCAATGGCGGAGGATGTGGCAAAACGGCGGCAAGCTTAATGCCTCAATTGATTGAATTCCTGGCGAAGGCAAAGGGCCGGCAGCGCAGCGCCTTGGTCATGATCGCTGGCATGGTTGCCGCACTTGCCATGCCGCCGCTCAATTTATGGCCCCTGCTGTTTGTGACCATTCCTGTTGCGTTCTTCGCGTTGGAGGGGATTGAAAGGCGGTTCAAACTGCGATCCTTTTTGCTGGGCTGGTGCTTTGGCTTTGGCTATTTCATCGTGGCCTTTCATTGGATCGGTTTTGCCTTTCTTGTCGACCAGGAAGATTATTTGTGGATGATGCCCTTCGCGGTGGGCGGGCTTGCCGCGGCCATGGCGGTCTATTGGGGCCTTGCCTTTCTCTGCGTTACGCTGAGCGGGCTTAAGCGGTTTCCTGCAGCACTGGTTTTTGCAGCATCCCTTGCCTTGTTTGAATATTTGCGTGGCATTTTGTTTACGGGTTTCCCCTGGGCCGCACTGGGCCTGGCCGGGGATGGCATGGGGACTGTTGTGCAGACGGCAGCACTTTGGGGCATGCCCGGACTGACGGTGCTGATCCTGTTGTGGTCTGCGGTATGGCCCTTTGTCTTTGACGGACATTCACCGCAATTGCATCGGCTCACAGCATTAGTGATCATTGCAACCCTTCCCCTGTGCTGGGCGTGGGGAAATTACCGGCTCCAAAATGGGGCGGTGGCAAATGTCGACGGGGTCACACTCAGAATTGTCCAGCCCAATGTTCCGCAAAGCGACAAGTGGCGGGCGGAAAATGAGGGTGCGATCTTTGACCAGTTGCTGGAGATGTCAGCACGTGCTCCGCAGGATGGAAAGCCGGTTACCCACATCATCTGGCCGGAATCGGCCGTGCCATTCCTGATCGACGAGAATGAGAGTGCCAAGGCCGAGGTGGCCCAGATGCTTGGCGGGAGCAAAACCCTCGTGACCGGCACGTTGCGGCGTGGGCTCAGCATTGCACGTGATGGTGAGAGCGATAACATCTACAACAGTATCCTGACTTTTGACGGCTCCGGAAATGTGGTGGCGCAATATGACAAGTGGCGGCTGGTTCCAGGGGGAGAATTTTTGCCCTTTGAATGGTTGCTGGAACCCCTGGGATTTCGCCGGGTTGTCACGGTTCCGGGGAGCTTTGCGGCGGGGCGCGGACCGCTCAGCCTGGCTATTCCGGGGGCACCCTACGCCGGATTTTCGATCTGCTATGAGGCCATATTTCCCGATCATTTTGTTGATCCGCAGAAGCGGCCGGGATGGCTCATCAATGTCACCAATGATGGATGGTTTGGAGACTCAACCGGACCCTATCAGCATCTTGCGCAAGCCAGGCTGCGGGCCATTGAGCAGGGGCTGCCCATGGTGCGGGTGGCAAACACTGGAATATCCGCGGTCATCGATCCCTTTGGCCAGACCCTCTCAAGCCTGCCCTTGAGCCAGGAGGGTGTTTTGGATTCCGGCTTGCCGCAGAGCCTGCCACCCACATTTTTTGCTACCTACGGGCAACTGTTATTTTTCGTAGCGCTTTTGCTCTTGTGCGCGTTAGGCATCGTACTATAATACAATTTATAGTAGAATGCGGTGGAAACGATTGTTATCCGGGCAAATTTTTTCTGGCACCATTGAATTTTGTTTACAGGCAAGCGACTATTGGACTAACTCTTCGCAGAAAACTAATCACGAAATCTGTTGTCTATTCTCAGATGAAATGAACGATGACGTGGTTCAGACCGGGGGCAACGGTCTGAGGGGAATATGACGAGACGAGACCCAAACTATATCGACGTACATGTCGGTTCGCGTATTCGCATGCGCAGGCAAATCATCAGCATGAGCCAGGAGAAACTTGGCGAATTGCTGGGTATTACCTTTCAGCAGGTGCAGAAATACGAGAAGGGTTCCAATCGCATCAGCGCCAGCCGGCTGTTTTATGCGGCGAAGATCCTTGGTGTTCCGGTGCAGGCCTTTTTTGAGGATTTGCCGGGGACAGAAGGCGATCCCGGTTTCAGCGAATCCACCGAACAGAACAGCGTGATGTCCTCCCTGATGAACGCAGAGGGCATTCAATTGGCCAAGGCGTTCCGCGATGCGGACAACACGAAGAAACGCAAGCTGATTGCAACTCTCGCGCGCGCTATTGTGGATATGAAGGACTAGATCACGGTCAAATTAGGTCGAATCGACCTAATTTGACAAACGTGATCGTCAATTCAATGTGGGCCACGTGATCGGACGGTTAACCGGTGCCTACTTAACCTGATCACGCGCTAGAGCAGCCGACGGTCAACTGACCGTCGACAAGCTGCTCTGGCACTTTGAATCTGGCGCATCTTTCCTCTCGCAAGTGATTCCACTTGCTCGTCCGATGCGCTAACGCTGCTTTCATATATCGCGCGCTTGACCTCTCTTATGAAGACTGCCATTAACCCCTTTTCAGGGGCATAAAGAATTCTTTATGCGCAATTGGGGCAGACCCCGGTCGAGAAGGCAAAGTTTAGATGTCACGCAAGAATTATCTTTTTACCAGCGAATCCGTATCCGAAGGCCATCCGGACAAGGTTTGTGACCGCATTTCCGACGAAATCGTCGATTTGTTTTATCGTGAAGCCCTGGAGCAGGGGATGGACCCGGCACAGGTGCGTGTGGCCTGTGAAACCTTTGCCACCACCAACCGCGTGGTGATCGGTGGCGAAACCCGCGGGCCATCTTCTATAACCCATGCCAAGATTGAAGACGCAGCGCGGCGCGCCATCAAGGCAATCGGCTATGAGCAGAATGGCTTTCATTGGCAGACGGCGAAGGTTGAAATTTTGCTTCACGAACAGTCGGCTGACATTGCGCAGGGTGTAGATTCGGCTGCCAAGAAAGATGAAGGTGCCGGCGACCAGGGCATCATGTTTGGCTATGCCTGCGATGAGACGCCAGCCCTCATGCCGGCACCGCTTTATTACGCCCAGCGTATTTTGCAGCTTTTGGCAGAAGCGCGCCACTCGGGACGGGAAAAGACCCTGGGGCCAGATTCCAAGAGCCAGGTGACCGTTCAATACAAGAATGGCAAACCCGTTGGCGCCACGCATATCGTGGTTTCGCACCAGCATATTGACGAGAGCCTCACCTCCGATGACATGCTGAAACTGGTGAAGCCCTATGTGAAGAAGGCGCTGCCTGGAGGCTGGATCACGAAAGACACGGTCTGGCATGTGAATCCCACGGGCAAGTTCTTCATTGGTGGTCCGGACGGCGATGCCGGCCTTACGGGCCGCAAGATTATTGTGGACACTTACGGCGGTGCGGCACCCCATGGCGGCGGGGCATTCTCCGGCAAGGATCCTACAAAGGTTGACCGTTCGGCAGCTTACGCGGCGCGCTATCTGGCAAAGAATGTCGTGGCTGCGGGCCTGGCCAGGCAATGCACCATTCAGCTTTCCTATGCGATTGGTGTTTCAGAGCCGCTTTCGATTTATGTCGACACCCACGGCACGGGGAAGGTTAAGGAAGCCAAGCTGGAGAAGGCAATTGCCAAGGTGGGCGACTCCGTCACCGCGGGTCAAACGATCGCCGTTCTCGATCAGCGGCCGCTGG